>CAYJBL010000013.1:0-12473 GCA_964368115.1 uncultured Bacteroidales bacterium | reverse complement strand
CGTCAAAAATGGAAAATAAAAGAAGCAAACCATAATATTTACGAGAAATTAAATATTGATTTAGACAAATATTAATAAAGATACAATTATGAGTGACGAACCAAAAATTATCTTTTCGATGGTAAGTGTCGGAAAGAAAGTGCCACCACAAAAACAGATATTAAAAGATATTTATTTATCATTTTTCTACGGAGCAAAAATCGGGATCATCGGTCTTAATGGCTCTGGAAAATCTACACTACTAAAAATTATTGCTGGTATTGATAAAAGTTATGACGGCGAAGTTGTTTTTTCTCCAGGATACAGCGTTGGATATCTTGCCCAAGAGCCTGAGCTTGATAACTCAAAAACAGTTAAGGAAACAATTGAGGAGAGCGTAAGCGAAGTAGTAAATTTTTTAAAAGAATATGAAGAAATAAATAATAAATTTGCTGAGCCAATGTCCGATGACGAAATGAATAAACTCATTGAACGTCAAGGAGAATTAACAGATTTACTTGATCAGCATGACGCATGGAATTTAGATAGCAAATTAGAGCGCGCTATGGATGCGCTTAGATGTCCTGCTGCTGATGAAAAAATAGAATTTCTATCAGGAGGAGAAAGAAGACGCGTTGCCCTTTGCCGTCTATTACTAACCGAACCGGATGTCTTATTGTTAGATGAACCAACAAACCACCTTGATGCAGAATCTGTACATTGGTTAGAACAACATCTACAACAATATAAAGGAACTGTAATTGCAGTAACTCACGATAGATATTTTCTTGATAATGTTGCTGGCTGGATTTTAGAACTTGACCGTGGAGAAGGTATACCATGGAAAGGTAATTATTCATCTTGGCTTGATCAAAAAACAACACGCCTTGCAGACGAAGAAAAGCAAGAATCTAAACGTAGAAAAACCCTTGAGAGAGAACTCGAATGGGTACGTCTAAGCCCTAAAGCTCGTCAAGCAAAATCAAAAGCCAGACTTGCAGCTTACGACAAAATGCTTAATGAAGAAACCAAGCAAAAAGAAGAAAGACTAGAAATATATATACCAAATGGGCCACGACTTGGAGATAAAGTTCTTGTTGCCAACAATATCTCTAAAGCATTTGAAGAAAAAATATTATTCGAAGATTTTAGTTTTTCTTTACCTCCAGCAGGCATTGTTGGTATCATCGGTCCAAATGGTGCAGGAAAAACTACATTATTCAGAATGATTATGGATCACACTAGCCCCGATTCTGGAAGTTTTGAAGTTGGCGAAACTGTAAAGCTAGGGTATGTAGACCAAACTCACGAAGAAATAGACCCTGAAAAATCTGTATATCAAGTTATTTCTGGAGGTTCAGAGTTGATACAAATTGGAGGAAAAATGATGAATGCTCGTGCATATACTGGAAGATTTAACTTTAGCGGAGCAGATCAAGAAAAGAAATGTGGTGTTCTATCTGGTGGAGAACGAAACAGACTACACCTAGCAATGACTCTTAAATCTGAAGCTAACGTTTTATTATTAGATGAGCCAACAAATGATATAGACGTTAATACACTTCGCGCGCTAGAAGAAGGTCTCGAAAATTTTGCAGGCTGCGCCGTTATCATTACCCATGATAGATGGTTTTTAGATAGAGTTGCTACTCATATTATTGCTTTTGAAGGAGACTCAAACATAGTTTTCTTTGAAGGAACTTATTCTGAATATGAAATAAATAGAAAACAACGACTTGGAGATCATGAACCTACAAGAATAAAATACAGAAAACTGACTAAATAAGAAGTGAAAATAATAAAATATATTTGTACTATCGTTTTTGTTTTAATCTCGATCAATGCATTTTGTGAAGAGAACAAAAACGATAGTATTATTTTTTATAAACTACAAAACGCCACCCACGACTCAACAAGAATAGATATATATAACGAACTTTCGATGTATTATGTCGATTCGGCAGGAAATAAAGCTATAGACTATGCACAAATTGCTATTGAACTTGCAGAAAAACATAATTATGAATATAAATTAGCCGATTCGTATATTAGGCTTGGTAATGCATATTTTGCAAAAAACGATTACAGTAAAGCTCTCGAAAATGCTATTAAAGCCGAGAAATTTGCTCTAAAAAATAATAACTACTATCAATTGTACCGCGTTTACAATAATTTTGGTATAATTTATTTACGAACACAAAATTTTGAATTCGCTAAAATCAATCTATACAAAGCTTTAGAATATTCAGAATTATTAAGAACCTCTCAATCTACCTACAACACAAATATACATGTTAACATAAATATTAATATTGGAAATTATTTCCTTAAAATTGAAGACTTTGACAAAAGCTTATCGCACTTTAACGAAGCTCTTCAGGCAATTGGAGAAAACCCAACTTTATATGCCTCAAAAGCCTCTATTTTGAATAATATAGGACACATTTATACCAAAAAAAAAGAATACGAAAATGCGTTAAAAATATATGAACAATCTTACATATATTTTTGCAAGCTAAATCATAATCGAGGAAAAGCAATTACCTTGAATAATATTGCAGACCAACTAATCTTGCTAAAGAAATATAACGAAGCAGAAAAATATATTTATCAAGCAGATAGTATACATAAGCTAATGGATGATAAATACTCTCAAGCATATCTATACGAAAATACTTACAATTTATTTTATCAACAAAAGCAATACGACAAAGCTATTTATTACCTTGAAAAACATCACGCAACAAACAATGCTATT
This sequence comes from uncultured Bacteroidales bacterium, assembly GCA_964368115.1. Classification (GTDB taxonomy): domain Bacteria; phylum Bacteroidota; class Bacteroidia; order Bacteroidales; family ML635J-15; genus Bact-19. The sequence continues at coordinate 9,736 of CAYJBL010000013.1, read as the reverse complement.
TACAATCAAGAGCTTAACAATACTATAAGTGAATTAAAAGTAAAACACGATCACGAGAAATTAAGTCTTGAGAATAAAAATAAAGATGCAAAAATAAAACAACAACAAAAGCTAAATACTGTTTTATATATTGGAATATCAGGCCTTTCAATAATGGTAATAATAATTATTATTATTCTTGCTCAAAAAAGTAAGTTGAATAAAAAGTTGATTTCTAAAAATATAGAAATCAAAAATAACCTTGACTATAGTCGTAAAATACAACTCGCAAGTATGAATCTTGGTAATCAGAATATTAGATATGATTATTTTATTTTAGATAAGCCTAGAGATAGAGTTGGAGGTGATTTTTATTTTATTCATCATACTACTGAAAAGGATTTTTTCATTCTCGCAGATGCTACTGGACATGGTATTAGTGGCGGTTTCCTATCTGTTATTGGTATTCAATATATAAAACATGCAATTGATAAATTCGATAATGTTAAAGATATCTATAAATCACTAAATTATAATTTGTTTAATAATATAACATCAAGTAAAAATTTAAAAAATGAGTCGATATGTATTTCTATTATTTCAATTGATAACAATAATAAGCTATCATTTATTGGGTCTAAACAGAAATTGTGGATTAAAAGGAAAAATCAAGAATTAATAGAATATAAATCTGCACGTGAAACTTTAGGTCTCAATTGTGAAACAAACGAAATCGAACAAGAAATACAATTAATAAACGAAGACATAATATATATGTCTAGCGATGGTTACCCCGACCAATTCGGAGGAAAAAATAATACTAAATATAAGTACTCTAGATTTAGAAACTTATTAAACACTATTGATAACGAAAATTTTAAAAGTGCAAAAGAAATTCTTGATAACGAAATTATTAATTGGCAGAATTTAGAGAAACAAACTGATGATATTCTTGTTATTGGAATAAAAATATAATCTTCAAATATTTAAATGCAAGGAATAAAAATTATGAGATACGAAGATAAAATATATGATGTAATTGTGGTTGGAGCAGGTCACGCGGGTTGTGAAGCTGCTGCTGCTGCTGCAAACTTAGGATCAAAAACACTACTTATTACGTTGGATATGAATAAAATAGCACACATGTCTTGCAATCCTGCAATGGGTGGTGTTGCTAAAGGTCAGATAGTAAAAGAAATTGATGCGCTTGGCGGATATTCAGGCATAATTACAGATAAATCAATGATCCAATTTCGTATGTTGAATATGAGTAAAGGTCCAGCTATGTGGAGTCCTAGAGCGCAATGCGATAGAGTAGTATTTAGTAATGAATGGCGAAATACTCTAGAATCTATAGATAATTTAGATTTTTGGCAAGATTCTGTGAACGAACTAATTATTGAGAATAATGAAGTAAAAGGCGTAATAACAGATTTAGAAATTAAATTCTATGCAAAAACTGTAGTTCTAACTAACGGAACATTTTTAAACGGCCTAATGCACATAGGACAAAATAAAATTGAAGGTGGCAGAATATCTGAACCTACAATAAAAAATCTCACCTACAATTTAGCTAAACATGGCTTTACCTACGATAGAATGAAAACAGGAACACCTGCTAGAATTGATGGTAGAACAATTGATTATTCCAAATTAGTAGCTCAAGATGGTGATTGTCAAACTATTCCTTTCTCCTATTTACATAAATATAATCAAACATTTCTAAAACAAAGATCATGTTTTATTGCATACACCAATAATTATGTGCATTCAACATTAAAAACAGGTCTTGACGAATCACCTTTATATGACGGTACTATTCAAAGTATTGGACCTCGTTACTGTCCAAGTATTGAGACAAAACTTATGACATTTCCAGATAAAGACAAACATCAACTTTTTCTTGAGCCAGAAGGAGAAACTACTATTGAGTATTACCTAAACGGATTTTCGTCTTCTTTACCATGGAAAGTTCAAATTGATTCTCTTAAAAAAATTGATGGATTTGAAAACGTAAAAATATTTAGACCAGGATATGCAATTGAATACGATTTCTTCCACCCAACTCAACTGAATAGAACACTTGAAACAAAGCTAATCAAAAATTTATATTTTGCTGGTCAAATCAATGGAACTACTGGCTATGAAGAAGCCGCTGCACAAGGCTTAATTGCTGGAATTAACGCAAGTTTAAGAACACAAAACAAAGCTGAATTTACTTTAAATAGAGATCAAGCATATATAGGAGTATTAATTGACGATTTAATTACAAAAGGTGTTGACGAACCATATAGAATGTTTACTTCGCGCGCTGAATTTAGAATTTTACTACGACAAGATAATGCTGATGCTAGGCTTACAGAACTATCCTATAATATTGGTTTAGCTAACTACGATCGATTAGAGAAATTAAAATATAAAATTGAAAAGAGAGATGAACTTATCGGTGAATTAAAAAAATTGAGTGCAAAACCTGAAATATATAATGATTTTCTCATAGAAAAAAACACTAGCCCACTCAAACAAAGTGTAAAGTTAAATGATATTATTTCTCGCCCGCAAATTAATATAAACGACATAATAGAATTAACACCAAAATTAAAATCTCTTGTTTCTAGTTACGGAGAAAGAGCTCAAGAGATAGCCGACTCAGCAGAAATATTATTAAAATATTCTGGTTACATTAATCGAGAAAAATTGATTGCTGACAAATTAACTAGATTAGAAAATATTAGAATAAAAGATAAAATAAACTACATGGAGCTCAAATCTCTCTCTACTGAAGCAAGGGAAAAACTAACAAAAATAAACCCTGAAACAATTGGCCAAGCTTCAAGAATTAGTGGCGTATCTCCTTCTGATGTTAACGTATTATTAGTTGTATTAGGCAGATAATATATGTTCCACGTGAAACAAATATAAAATTTATGAAAAAATTTCAAGCAAAAATTGCAGATATATATAACAGAAAATTCATCAACGGAGAACTAGTTATTGAAAATGGAAAGATTAAAAGCATCACGGAAAACAATCTAGAAAGTAATTATTATATACTACCAGGCTTGATCGATTCTCATATTCACATTGAAAGCACAATGCTAATTCCAAGTGAATTTGCAAAAATTGCAATTAAGAATGGAACAGTTGGTGTTGTTTGCGATCCTCATGAAATTGCAAATGTAATGGGAACAAAAGGCATAAAATTCATGATTAAAAACTCTAAACAAACACCACTAAAATTTAATTACTGTGTTCCATCATGTATACCTACAACTAAACTAGAAAAATCAGGAGCAGAAATTAATGCTGAAGAAATAGACTATATTTTTGAAAAATATAAGTTAAATACTTTGGGAGAAATGATGAACTTTCCTGGTGTAATAAATGAAGATTCAGAAGTAATCAATAAGCTAAAAGTTGCAAAAAAACACAATGCACAAATAGATGGACATATTCCACATTTATCAAATGAAAGCTTAAAAAAATACATCAATGCAGGGATTAGCACAGATCACGAATGCACAACAATCGAAGAAGCCATTGATAAAATAAATCTTGGAATGAAAATTCTTATTCGTGAAGGTTCAGCTGCGCAAAATTTTGACACATTATATCCATTAATTAGCAAATACAACAACATAGTCATGCTTTGCACAGATGACTCACATCCCGACGACTTAATAAAATATGGGCATATAAACAAAATATTAAAAAAAGGTATTTCTTATAATATTGACATTTTTGACCTTCTAATTGCTGCTTGCAAAAATCCAATCGAACACTATAAACTTGACATTGGACTATTAAAAGAAAAAGACAATGCAGATTTCATTATTGTCGACGATATTAAAAATTTTAATATCTTAGAAACCTATATCGATGGGAAATTATACTATTCAAATGAAAGAATCTTTTTCGACACAAAAAAACCTAAAGAAATAAACAAATTCAAATGCTCTAAAATCTCAGAGAAAGACTTAGAAATAATAGATCATAAAAAAGAAATCAAAGTAATTGAAGTAATCGACAAAGAACTCCTCACAAATAGCTTTAAAACACATCAAAAAACAAACAACAACCTTCTTATTTCAGATACAGATAAAGACATTTTAAAAATTGTTGCACTTGACAGATACAAAAAAAATGCTAAACCTCAAATTGGATTCATTAATGGATTCAAACTAAAATACGGCGCTATCGCATCATCTGTATCACACGACAATCATAACATTATTGCGATTGGAACAAACGATACAGATCTATGCAACGCAATCAATGAAATAATCGAAATCAAAGGAGGGCTAACATACGTAAAAGATAAAGATTACTATACTTTAGAATTAGAGTTTGCTGGCCTTATGACACAAAAAAGCGCAGCCGAAACCTCAGAAATCTATCAAAAACTAAACAAAATTGTCAAAACAAACGGATCACAACTAAACGCACCATTTATGACCCTTTCATTTATGTCACTACTTGTCATTCCCAAACTAAAAATAAGCACCAAAGGACTATTTGATGTAGACAACTTCTGTTTTACCGACCTTTTTTGCTAATTGTTCCATGTGGAACAAAAAACAAACAATTAATTATCAATATATTAATAATTCAAAAAGATGATTTCAGTTATTCAAAGAGTAAAACATGCAAACGTAACAATTCAAAACAATGTCTTTTCAAAAATAAATCAAGGGATTGTAATTCTGCTTGGCGTTGCCTCTGACGACACAAACGACGATATTGAATGGCTTGCAAATAAGATTGTTAACCTAAGAATTTTCGACGATGAAAACGGAATAATGAACCATTCTTGCATCGAAAAATCATACGAAATAATGGTAGTTAGCCAATTTACTCTTCACGCCAGAACAAAAAAAGGAAACAGACCATCATATATTGAGGCTGCAAAACCTGAAATCGCAAAAGAAACTTATGAGCTATTTGTAAAAAAACTAAAATCTATCACAAACTCAGAAATCAAAACAGGCTGCTTCAGAGAAAATATGGAAATTAACTTGTGTAACGATGGTCCTGTTACAATAATTATTGATAGTAAAAATAAAAAATAAAAGCTTTTTACATGACAATTAACGAATTACAAACCAGCGTAGATAACTGGATAAAAAAATATGGCGTAAGATATTTCGATATTAAAACCAATATGCTACTTTTAACCGAAGAAGTTGGCGAACTAGCAAAAGTAGTTGCAAGACAAAACGGAGAACAGTCAACCAAAGAAAACGAAATTCTTAATTTAGAAGATGAAATTGCTGATGTTCTATGGGTAATTACTTGTATTGCAAATCAATCTGGAATAAATCTTACTGATGCCTTTCAGAAAAATTTAGAAAAGAAAACACAACGAGATAATTTAAGACACATAAATAACAAAAAATTGCTATGAACCGAACATGAAAAATACTCATTGTACATTACACCAAAAACAATGATATTTTTCATCGAGAGTTCCATCTGACCGATAAAACAATAATAAAAAAAATAACAGATGAAAGATTTAAACATTCCCAGCGAAAAAATAATTGACGAAAAATTAATCGCTATAGAGTCAAAAATAAACGACTATAAAAATAAAGAAACACTTCTAAACATATTTAACTGCATAGATCACACAAGTTTAAATACAAAAGATAGTGATTTGAGTATTATAAATTTTGTTCAACAAGTAAATGATTTTAATAAATATAATACTGAAAACAAAAATGTTGCAGCAATTTGCGTGTACCCAAAATTCATTTCACTTGTAAAAAATAAACTTACTGATAAAAATATTAAAATTGCTTCTGTAGGTGCTTGCTTTCCTTCGTCTCAAACTTTTATTTCAGTAAAAATTGCAGAATGCGAACTAATAGCACACAAAGGAGCAGACGAAGTTGATATAGTTATTTCTGTTGGCGATTTTCTAAACAAAGAATACGAAAAAGTAGCATCAGAGATTAAATTCATTAAAGAAGCCATTAGAGAGGGTAAATTGAAAGTTATTTTAGAAACTGGAGAATTGGATAGTTTAGAAAATATTGGGCGCGCTAGCATGCTTGCAATCGAATCTGGAGCGGATTTCATTAAAACATCGACTGGCAAAACTCCTATTTCTGCTACACCCGAAGCTGTATATGTTATGTGCTGTGCTATAAAAGAACACTTCACAAAAACTGGCCTTAGAGTAGGTATCAAACCATCAGGAGGAATTTCAACACCCGAAACTGCAATAATGTACTATTTGATTGTTAAAGAAATACTCGGTGAAGAATGGCTAAATAATAAACTTCTAAGATTTGGTGCTTCTCAACTAACTAACAACATTCTTAACGAACTAAAAAAATATTAGAGATCTACTTTACTCTAGTATTGAAACACAAATGTATTAATACTAAAAACCTCTTTAGAAATACAAAAAATATAGTAAAATATTAATCAATAGTGTTAAAGTAAGTATATTTGCAACAAAATAATTTATGAAACGAACAAGAAAAATACTCATTAAGTGTTTCTTCTGACCAATGAAAAATAAAGAAAATAATACTCCAAATTCTAAGGATATTGATGCAGAAAGAGAAAATATAAAAAAAACTTTACGCTCATTTTCAAGACTTTCTACATCATCTAATAAAAATGCTGTTATTACGTTTACAGAAGGTAATAAAATCTATACCCAAAAGGGTAATGAGGAAAAAATCCAAAAAGGCATAGTTTCAAAAAAAGTTAAAATTTCACAAAAAATTATTAAACTATGAAACTAACATGAATAATACTCACTGTATATTCCTCCAAAGACAAAGTTTCGATTAAGCGAGCGCAATTGAACTTGTTCATAATTGCCAAGCGAGAGAAACTTATGCAATGATATTTTTCATCAAGAGTACCACCTGATCGATAAGATAATAGAAAAAATAACAGATGAAACTATGGCTATAAAACGTTTACGCATTTTTGCTGGTCCAAACGGCTCCGGAAAGTCAACTATTCATAAAAATCTAATTAGCAAAGGAGAGATAAATTTTGTAATTCTTTCAAAACTTCTTCTTTTTATAAATTAAGTAATGGTGATATAATAGTAAAAAATCTATCTACAAGCTTTAACTCTATTACCATAGAAGATAAAACTGTTGTTAATTCATACTTCACTGCGTATATAGCCGATTATATTAGGATTGAAATGCTCAACGAAGTAGACGTATTCACGGTTGAAACAGTGATGTCTCATCATTCTAAACTAGATTATATTAAATTAGCAAAAGCAAATGGTTATAAAGTTTATTTGTATTTTGTATCGACACAGGACGTATCTATAAATATTGCAAGAGTAAATCAGCGCGTTTATATGGGAGGACACGACGTCCCTGAAAAGAAAATAAAATCTCGATATATAAAAAGTCTAAATAATTTGTATGATGCCTTAACCATATCTAATAGAACTTACATATTTGACAATAGCGAAAAAGATAAACCTATTTGGTATGCAGAGTTTGATGGTAAGCAGATTATTTTCAACTACGAAACAATTCCATTGTGGATTATTGACAGTTTACGTATTAGAAAAAAATAGTAACTCTTCATTATATAATCTACCAACTTTTTTACTACTACTACATTTTTATTTTTAGAGAAATAACTAAGGTCAATTAAAATGTCTTGCTTAATTTTTTCGATAACAAGATATGACTGTTGGATTCCTCCACATTTAACAACATTTGCTATAATATTTGGAATATTTTTTAGTCTTAACTCCTCATTATTCCATACATCCACTAGATTTTGTTTATCCTCATCAGAAAAATAATCCCACGCACATATAAGCGGTAGCGTTATCTTAGATTCCTTTATATCTTGACCAATATTTTTACCTATACTATTTCCTACATAATCAAGAATATCATCTTTTATCTGAAAAATAATTCCTAGCTTCTCTCCTATTGTTTTTATTATTTTTAATCCTTCCTTATCTTCGCTTGCTGTCGTATTATAACCAACTTCGCAACAAACTGATATTAATGAAGCTGTTTTGTTCTTTATTATTTCAAAGTATTTTTCTCTATTAATCTCTATTTTTGAAGAAAAAGATAATTGTTGTAACTCACCTACACTCAAACTCATAATTGCTGGAGTAATTAGGTCAAACAAATTATATTCTTTATTGTCTGTTGCTATTTTCATAGCCTTTGCAAACAAATAGTCACCGACTAAGATAGCTGTTTTATTATCCCATTTTTTATTTACTGTAGGCACGTTTCTTCGCAAATTTGCATCATCAATTACATCATCGTGCAACAATGTCGCAGTATGCATTAACTCTACAATTAAGGCTGCAATATCGGTCGATTGATTTGGTTCTCCATTAAAACGAGAACATAAATAAATCAAAGCTGGGCGTATTCTTTTCCCCTTTTCTTTGAATAAATATTCTAAAATTTCGTTAATTGATCCTTCTTCTCCAGAATTTAACTCTAGTAGAACTTTTTCAAATCTTCCTAAATCCGATTTTATTTTTGTTGATATTTCTAAAAATCCTCCCACTTTTGCTACTTCTCCTTTTCTAATTTAAGGAAGTTGCGCAAAAATATAAAAAAACTAATTGGAATAATAAAATTTTTTAACTTTGGTCGATTACAATTATACAATATAGAAACTAAAACTATGCAAAAAATACGAGTTACAAAACTTTTTGAATTTGAAGCTGCTCACGCATTATACAATTACGATGGACTATGCAGAAGTATTCACGGACACACATACAAATTAGCTGTTACATTAATTGGCGAAGCTCATAAAAATGATATGGTTATCGATTTTAGTACTATTAAAAATATTGTAAATAAGTGTATTATAGATAAATTCGACCACGCACTCCTTCTCAATAATAAAGAAAATACTAGCAGTATTGATAATCTCAATAAGCTTTTTAGCAGAGTTATGATTGTAGATTTTCAGCCTACTGTTGAAAATATGGTTGTCTATTTTGCTGAACTTATTAAACCAAACTTACCAAAAGATATTAAACTATTCAGCATTAAAATGCACGAAACTTCTAACTCTTATGCAGAGTGGTTTGCTTCGGACCAGGACTGATTATAAGCATATAAGCACTAAAAAAGCCACTACTTTTTTGTAATGGCTTTCTATAAGTTTATTTTTCTATATTTTCTTTTCGGGCAACTCCCTCAATTTCCTTATAAAATCCATCTTCGCCTTGTACTATTAAGGTACTTCCGCTTGTATATAACCTAATTGTCGTACATAAATTTTCTGAAATTGTTACTTCATCTGTTGACCATACATAAAGACCATTAGAAGCATAATATTTATACACACCAGGATATAAATTTGTAAAATTTGCACAACCATCAGATCCGCAATCAGGATGCTCTGATGTATATATTATTTTTGTTATTTTTTCAGACTCATCATATCTAATATTTGAGTCAAATCTATATACATTTACTGTTATTTGTTGCTCCACATCTTGATTTGTCCAAAACATTAAATTTCCAAACTCTGGTTCAGGTTCTGGCTCTGGTTCATTTACAGTAACTACTGATGCATATATATCTGACTTTTTTCCATTTTTTAAAATTTTTATTTTTTCTGTGTCCCTCAGAGTTTTTTACTTTGATTTTTAACATAAAAAACGTGGGACAATACTATTTAATTATTTGTATACTGAGGTCTTAGGAAACCCTAACTGCCAAATAATATAAGTTTACCCACGTCTAAACGTGTGCGTCTAACTTTTTACTTTTTG
>CAYJBL010000012.1:9386-18151 GCA_964368115.1 uncultured Bacteroidales bacterium | reverse complement strand
AAATGACTTTACAAATCCAGTAATTTATGTAGTAACAGCAGAAGATGGTGTAACAACAGCAAACTGGGCTGTAGTTGTAAGTGTAGAGGAAATAGTATTAAGTTCAGCAACAGAAATCTTAACATACACGTTTGGCGAATTAGATTATGCACCTGCAATAATAGATGCAGAAGCAAAAACAGTAACGCTTGATGTAGTAGCAGGAACAGACTTAACAAATCTAATAGCAGACTTTACATTATCGGCAGGCGCGACAGTAGAAATTACAGGAACATTGCAAGAATCAGGTGTAACAGCAAATGATTTTACATCACCAGTAATTTACACAGTAACAGCAGAAGATGGTGTAACGACAGCAAATTGGGCAATATCAGTAGGAATTCATACAAGTATCGAACAAAACGAATTATCATCAATTTCGATTTATCCAAATCCAAATAATGGTAGATTTAACATAAGTTTCGATAATGTAAAATCAGAACTTACTTACCAATTGTTTGACTCTAAATCGTCGTTAATCTTAGAGAAAACAATAAACGCAACAAATGGCTACCAAGAGGAAATCAACCTTAATGTAGAACCAGGAGTTTATTATCTAAGAATAATAGGTGAGAGCACTACACATGTTGAAAGAGTAGTAGTAAAATAGTACTCATAAGATATACTAATGAAGAAAGGAAGGCGAAAAGCCTTCCTTTTTTATTGCTACTTATTGAAACTTTATGTAAGTTTGGAAAAATAAATTACCATGCAAATATTAATTAAGAATGCAAAGCTCGTAGACCAATTATCAACAAGGAAATTGGATGTATTAATAGAGAATCAAAAAATAAAGCAAATTGCTGATTGTGGAATATTGAATGAAAAAGTTGATAAAGTAATAGATGCTGAAGGATTATTATTAATACCTGGAGTTATTGATGATCAGGTGCATTTTAGAGAACCTGGGTTAACACATAAAGCAGATATTTTTTCCGAATCAAGAGCCGCAGCAGCAGGGGGAGTTACTTCGTATATGGAAATGCCAAATACAAATCCTTCGACAATAAGCATGGAGCTGTTTAATCAGAAAATGGAAGTTGCAGAACAAAACTCTTTAGTTAACTATTCTTTTTTTATTGGAGCAACAAACGATAATAATTTGGACATTGAAAAAATTGATTCAAAAATAGTAGCTGGAATAAAAATGTTTTTGGGTTCATCGACTGGGAGTTTATTGATTAATAATGAAGAATCTATAAAATCTGTTTTAAAAGCAGCGAAAACTATTGTAGCAGCTCATTGTGAAGATGACTCTGTAATTGAGAATAATATGCAAAAGTATTTGGAGCTTTATGGCGAAGATATTCCGATTAAACATCATGCTGATATTCGTTCCGAGGAGGCTTGTTATTCGTCATCATCTAAATTAGTAGACTTAGCAAAATCTATACAAAAAAGGGTTCATTTATTTCATCTTAGTACTGCAAAAGAAGTAGATTTATTAGAGAAAGGAGATCTTGACAATAAAAATATTACAGCCGAGGTTTGTGTTCATCATTTATGGTTTAATGATTTAGATTATGATAAATATGGAACAAAAATAAAGTGGAATCCGTCGATAAAGAAGGAAACAGATAGATTGGCTTTGATTCAAGCACTTGTAGATGGTAAAATAGATGTTGTTGCTACAGACCATGCTCCACATACAGAGGACGAAAAAAATAATGTTTACTCGAAAGCCCCATCTGGAGCTCCAATGGTTCAGCATTCTCTTTTGGTGATGTTAGAATTAGCAAGTCAGGGATATTTCTCGATTGAGGATGTTGTGAAATGGATGTGTAATAATCCAGCAGAATTATTTAAAATTAATAATAGAGGATTTATTAAAGAGGGATATTATGCGGATTTGGTTTTAATTGATCCAAATACGCCAACGCATGTTACAAAAGATACACTACTTTATAAGTGTAAATGGTCGCCACTAGAGGGACAAATATTTAAAAATAGTATAAAAACTACATTTGTAAATGGCGAAATTGTGTATGATGGTGGTGAAATTATCAATACAAATAGCGCGATGAATTTAGAATTTGACCGATAAAAGTATACGAAACTAGTTTACTTGTAAAGTATGTAGTTTATGATAAATACCTTTATTATCAATTAAATTATCGTGTTTACCTTGCTCAATGATTTCTCCGTTTTGCATTACATAGATTACATCAGCTTTTTTGATAGTTGATAAGCGATGGGCAATAACAATTGAAGTTCTGTTTGCCATTAGATTATCGAGAGCTTCTTGAACAAGTTTCTCCGACTCGGTATCTAAAGCAGATGTAGCTTCATCGAGAATTAGGATAGGTGGATTTTTTAGGATTGCCCGAGCAATGCTAAGTCGTTGTCGCTGACCGCCAGATAATTTGCAGCCACCATCTCCGATATTTGTTTCATAGGCATTTTCGGTTTCCATGATAAAATCGTGAGCGTTAGCAACTTTTGCAGCTTCAATAACTTGTTCTTTTGTTGCGTGCTCTATTCCAAAAGCTATATTGTTAAAGATTGTATCATTAAAAAGGATAGGAGTTTGGTTTACATAGCCAAATAAATCTCTTAGATCGAAAAGTTTATAGTCTTTTATGTTAATATTATCGATAAGAACTTCGCCTCTGCTTAGGTCATAAAATCTAGGAAGTAAGTCAACAATTGTAGATTTTCCAGATCCACTTTGACCAACAAATGCTATGGTTTGGCCTTTGTTGATTTTAAGATTAATGTTTTTTAGAACGTCAACATCTGAATAAGCAAAATTTACATTTTTGTACTCTATAGAATGTTCAAATTTATCAACTTTAGAAGCTCCTTGGTTTTCAGTAATATTATTTTGTGCATTTAATATTTCATTTATCCTATCAACTGAAGCCATCGCTTTTTTTATGTTAAACCATGATGAAGATAATGCTTTGGCAGGAACAATAATTTGACTAAAAATAATTAAGTAACCGATTAGAGCTTGAGAAGAAAGACCATCGCCTTCTAAAACAAGTTTACCTCCGTACCACATAATAATAACAATAGCGCAGGTAGCTAGAAATTCACTTAATGGGCTGGCTAAAAAACGTTTTCTGTTTATTTTGTTCATTAGTCCAGTATATTCATCATTAGTCTTTCTAAATTTGCTTGAGATATGTTTTTCGGCGTTAAAAGCTTTGATAATTCTTAACCCTGATAGCATTTCATCAATTTGAGCCATTAAGCTACCCATTTGTAATTGCCCTGCCATTGCAGTTTTGCGTAGAGATTTCCCAGTTTTTCCAATCAGTAATCCGACAATTGGAAGAAGAATAAACACAAAAATTGTGAGTTTCCAGTTAAGAATAAGCATTGAAACTAAATACAATATAATTTTGATAGGATCTCTAAAAAGCATTTCCAATGAGCTTGCAATTCCCCATTCGATTTCCTGAACATCATTTGTCATTTTTGCAATAACATTGCCTTTTTTGTCTTCAGAGAAATATGAAATTGGCAGAGAAATAACTTTCCTAAAAAGTTCGTTTCTAATATCTTTCACAACACCATTTCTAATGGGTACCATAAAATGATTTGCGAGGTACATTGTCAGAGTTTTGATAAGTGTTGTTACTATAACAAAAACTCCAATGACAATAAAAGCAGTAACTTCGCCATGTTCGATAATTACTGAACTAATGAAGTAGTTGAAATTATGTTCGAGACTTGAAATATTAGTTATATCAAAAGGGATTTTTTCTGTTATAAGAGGTTGACTTTTAAAGAGTATTCCTAGAAAAGGGATTGCAAGTGCAAATGAAAATAAACTAAAAATACCAGACAGAATATTAAATATAATATTAAGAGCCGCTAATAGTTTATACGGCAAAATAAATTTAATAACTTTTAAAAGGTCTTTCATTTGCTATGCTACTGAATGTTATAAACCAGTGTAGTTGTAAGGGCTTATTTGTTTTAATTCTGTTTTAATTTCTTCGCTAACGTTTAGGGTTTCGATAAAATTATGAATAGAATCTTTTGTAATAGCTTCATTTGTTCTTGTAAGTTCTTTTAGAGCTTCATAAGGCTTAGGATAATTTTCTCGTCTTAAAACAGTTTGAATTGCTTCGGCTACTACTATCCAAGTATTTTCAAGGTCTTGTTCAATTTTTTCTTTATTTAATAATAGTTTTGATATACCTTTTTTTATAGATTCAAATGCAATGATAGTGTGAGCATAAGGCATTCCAATATTACGAAGTACGGTAGAATCTGTAAGGTCTCTTTGTAGTCTGCTTATTGGTAATTTATTTGCTAGATGATCAGCAATTGCATTTGATATCCCAAGGTTACCTTCTGCATTTTCAAAGTCGATAGGGTTGACTTTGTGAGGCATAGCACTAGAACCAACTTCTCCTTTTTTAATTTTTTGTTTGAAGTAGTCCATAGAAATGTATGTCCATATATCGCGGCAAAAATCAATAAGAATATTATTGATACGAGTTACGCAATTAAGCAGAGAGGCGATATTATCATAATGTTCTATTTGTGTTGTTGGAAAACTTCTGTGTAGATTAAGCTTGTTATCAACAAAGTCAAAACCAAATTTATTCCAATCTATTTGTGGGTATGCAACAACGTGAGCGTTGAAATTTCCTGTTGCACCGCCAAATTTTGCACTATAAGGAATTTGCGATAATTGTTTAAATTGTTCTTTAATTCTAGAAGAAAAAACTAGAATTTCTTTTCCTAAGCGAGTTGGAGATGCTGGTTGTCCATGAGTGCGAGCAAGCATAGGAATATCTGCCCAGTCGCTACCAAGTTTGTTAAGAAGCGATAAAATATCGTTAAGAATAGGCATATATACATTTTCGGTTGCATCTTTAATAGAAAGAGGAACAGACGTATTATTAATATCTTGTGATGTAAGTCCGAAATGAATGAATTCTTTGTAATCAGAAATTTCCAACTTGTCGAAAATCTCTTTTAAGAAGTATTCAACTGCTTTTACATCGTGATTTGTAATTTTCTCAATCTCTTTTATTTTTTGCGCATCGTCGGCATTAAAATCGATATAAATATTTCTTAGGCTAGGGAATAAGCTTTTATTAAAGTCTTCTAGTTGCTTTAGAGGTATTTCACATAGTGCGATAAAGTACTCAACTTCAACTTTTACTCTATATTTTATTAATGCGTATTAAGAAAAATATTCTCTTAAATCATTTGTTTTGGATACATATCTACCATCTATTGGAGATACTGCAAATAAACTATCACAGCTCATTTTATTATAATTTTATTGAAAGTCCAAAATTAAGATTTTTTAGCGAACTATTCATTAAAAAAGAAAAATTTATAATTTCGTGCCGAGTTTTGTTTTGAAAAAATGTCAAGATAGAATAAATAAGCTATTGGCTAATATAATTATGATAAAGAAAGCAATATTTACATTAATAGTTCTTTTGTGTGCAAGTCATGGTTTTGCGCAGCTAGCGTCGGTACGCGATAATAGTACAAATAAACCATTAGAATTTGCAACGCTACGGATGATTGGTTCGGATATCTATGAAGTTACGGATCGTCACGGAAATGTAGAAATAGATAAGTTTTTAGGTGCAGATAGTATTGAGGTAAGGATGCTAGGATATGTTACCAAATATATTAGTTATGAAAAGATAATAAAAAATAAAAAAATGATATCAATGTTCCCAAATGCTTTAACAATGGATGAGGCTGTTGTTTCGGCAAATAAATGGGCACAACCAAAAAATAGAGTGCCAAGTAAAATTACATTGATAAAAAAAGGTGATTACTTTAGTGTTGCCACTACTGCAGATATGATGAACAATACTGGAGATGTGTTTGTACAAAAGAGCCAGCAAAGTGGAGGTAGCCCTATGATAAGAGGCTTTGCAACAAATAGAGTTTTAATAGCAGTAGATGGAGTGAGGATGAATACCGCAATTTTCAGAAGTGGAAATTTACAAAATATAATTTCAATTGACCCCTTGTCTGTGCAGACGGCAGAGGTATTATTTGGTCCAGCATCTGTAATGTACGGAAGCGATGCAATCGGAGGAGTAATGAGTTTTTCGACATTAAGAACAGAATTTTCTAAAAACGACAGCATATTAGTAAAAGGAAATGCTCAGCTTAACTATGCTTCGGCTACAAATGAAAGAACAGCGCATATAGATATGAAGCTAGGTTTTAAAAAATTAGCATTGGTAACAAGCATTACTCATAATCAATTTGGAAATACCAAAATGGGATCTTATGGTCCTGATGAATATTTGTGCAATCAGTATGTAGAGATTACAGATTCTGCTGATATTATTATAAATAATGAAAATAGTCAGATACAAATACCTACAGAATATTCCCAAATTAATGTGTTGCAAAAACTTTCTTATTTGCCTACAGAACGATTAAAATTTGATTATTCGTTTATTTACTCTCAAAGCAGTGATAATCCAAGATATGATAGGTTGATAGAGCAAGCAGATGATGGGAGTTTGAAGTATGCTGTATGGAATTATGGTCCACAAAAATGGTTAATGAATAATTTGAATGTCACGCACAAATCAAATAATGTTATATATGATATGGCTTCATTTGCTTTATCATACCAGAATTTTGAGGAAAGTAGAATAGATAGAAAATTTGGAAATAGTAGTTTAAGGGAGCGAACAGAAAATGTAAATGCAGTTTCAGCAAATATAGATATGATTAAGCATTTTTCGGAAAAGGATAAAATTACTTATGGCTTTGAGTCTGTAATTAATTTTGTTGATTCAGATGCTATAACATCAGACATAATAACTGGACATACTGAAAATACATCTACTCGTTATCCAAATTCTGAGTGGTTATCTACAGCAATTTTTGCGACTTTTGAGCATGTTTTTTCTCAAAAATCAGTATTAAATGCTGGCGTTAGGTATAATCATTATTATTTGAAAAGCGCTTTTGATAATACATTTTATCCGTTTCCTTTTGATGAGGCAGTTGTAAACAATGGAGCTGTTACAGGAAGTTTAGGATACATATATAGCATTTTAGACAAGTTTGCAGTAACGGCGAATATATCTACAGGTTTTCGTTCTCCTAATGTAGATGATTTAGGGAAATTATTTGACTCGGAACCTGGGACAGTTGTTGTTCCAAACCCAGAAATAGGTGCCGAATACGCTATAAGTGCAGATATTGGATTGAGAAAAAAAATTGGAAAAACTATTGATATTTATGCAAATGCATATTATACTTATTTAGATAATGCACTAGTTCGTAGAGATTTTTTATTTAATGATTTAGATAGTATTATTTATGATGGAGAGATGAGTAAAGTGCAAGCCTTACAAAACGCAGCATTTGCTCGCGTATATGGAGTTCAAGCTGGACTTGATATAGATTTGGCTCTTGGATTTGGCTTTTCGTCACGATTTAATTGGCAAAGTGGTGTAGAGGAAATGGACGATGGATCTCAGAGTCCTTTGCGTCACGTTGCACCTATGTTTGGTAAAACTGCTATCACATATAAAGCAAAAAGTATCCAGGCTGAAATATATTCTTATTATAATGGTAAAATAAGTAACGAGAATATGGCTCCGAGTGAATTAGCAAAAACGCATATGTATGTTCTTGATACAAATGGTCAACTTTACTCGCCTTCTTGGTGGACGTTAAATATACAAGCCACTTGTAAAGTAAGTGAAATTTTTAGCGTAAATTTGGGAATAGAAAATATCTTGGATACTAGGTATAGACCATATAGTTCTGGAGTGGTAGCTCCAGGAAGAAATTTTATTATAGGCGTGAGAGCAAGTTTTTAGTTATTATTCTTTATCGGCGTGTAAATAGAATTGTCAAATCCAAGGATGATATAGAAGATAGATGGAAGTAGTATTAGTCCAATTGTAAATCCAATACCTTTACCAAATCTTGTAGATAATGCATCTTGCATCATTATTAAAAATATAATATTGGCAATAGGAATAAACATTATTACGAGTATCCACCACCACGGTTTTTGAGCGATTTCGCATAGTATGATAATATTGTATATAGGAATGATACTAGCCCAACCTGGCTTATTTGCTTTTTCGAAAATTTTCCAAAATGCGATGATTAACAGAATCCAAAGAATAAATATAAAGAATGGCATAGTGAGAATATTATTTATTATATGGCAAATATAATAAATATTTGATAGCTATCGAGAAGAATGTTTAAATCGCTCAATAATAGGATTTCCAGCAATAATGAATGTTACA
This sequence comes from uncultured Bacteroidales bacterium, assembly GCA_964368115.1. Lineage (GTDB taxonomy): Bacteria > Bacteroidota > Bacteroidia > Bacteroidales > ML635J-15 > Bact-19. The sequence goes on along the minus strand of CAYJBL010000012.1, from coordinate 9,887 downwards.
GCAATAATAATAATTACAACACCAATAATTATACGTTGAGTAAGTGGCTCGCTAAATACAGTTGCACCAATTATAAGCGCAGTTATTGGTTCAAATGAACCTAAAATGGAAGTAAAAGTTGAGCCGATTTTGTTTATTGCAATAGCCATGCAAATTAGTGAGATTACAGTAGGAAATAGCGCCAATCCGATAGAATTACCCCATGATGTATAATTGTCTAATGCTTGTAAATCTGTAAGAAAATTTAGACGAATGCATAGGACAATAGTTCCAAAAACAGTGGCCCAGAATGTGATTTTGACAGCATTCATTTTATTTATGACAGATTTATTGACGCCAATAATATAAATAGAATAGGATAGCGAAGATAGCATAACAAGCGAAATACCGATTAAACTTAGTTGGGTTTCACCCCCTTGATACAACATTCCAATACCTACAATTGTTGCAGCAATACAAATATATTTGTATAATGAAAGTCGCTCTTTATAAAAGATAGCC
>CAYJBL010000012.1:2410-9376 GCA_964368115.1 uncultured Bacteroidales bacterium | reverse complement strand
CATTGCAACAGCAACCATTACAGGGTAGATAAATAAAAGTGTGCAAGCAATTCCTGCATCCATGTAGTTAAAACTATCAAATAAGAAGATAGAACTAAACGAGAACATTACGCCAAGGATTGCAAGTGTAATAGTCTCTTTCCCATTTATTTTAAATGATTGTTTTTTGAATAACATTATCACACCAAGTAGAACAATAGAAAAAACGTATCGATAAAATAGCACAGAATCAACTGATAACCCTTCGTCGTATAGTGGTAACGCAAAAAATGGGTTAAGTCCGTACGATACTGCAGCTACAAGTGCAGCTATAATTCCTTTAGTGTTGTTATTCATAATTATTTAGTGTACAAAAAAATACTGCCATAAAAACAGATGTTAAGATGGCAGTATTGTCGATGTTAAATATTATTATTCAAATTGTTTGAAAGTTGATTTAATAAGTTCGATAGCTTCACGTAATTGAGCTTCGCTAATTACTAAAGGTGGAGCAAATCTAATGATATTTCCGTGTGTTGGTTTAGCTAAAACACCGTTTTCTTTCATAGCCATACAAACGTCCCAAGCTGTTTTTCCTTCTTTGTTGCGAATAACAACAGCGTTTAAAAGACCTTTACCTCTTACAAGTTCAATCATATCAGATTTGATAGAACTCATTTCTTCGCGGAAAATTTGACCAAGGTATTCAGCTTTTTCTGCAAGTTTTTCCTCTTTAACAACTTCAAGAGCAGCCATAGCAACTTTACCTGCTAATGGGAAACCACCGAAAGTAGAACCATGTTCACCTGGTTTGATAGTTAACATAATATCGTCATCAGCTAAAACAGCAGAAACAGGAATAACACCACCAGAAAGAGCTTTACCAAGAATTAGTACATCTGGACGAACACCTTCATGATCACAAGCAAGAAGTTTACCTGTACGAGCAATACCTGTTTGTACTTCATCAGCGATGAAAAGAACATTTTTAGATTTACAAAGTTCGAAAGCTTTTTTCAAGAATCCGTTATCTGGAACAAAAACACCAGCTTCACCTTGAATAGGCTCAACAAGGAAACCAGCAACGTTTGGATCTTCTAATGCTTTTTCTAATGCAGGTAAATCGTTGTAAGGAATAACTTCAAAACCTGGAGTGAATGGACCGAAACCAGCGTATGAATCTGGATCTGTTGACATTGAAACGATAGTGATTGTACGACCATGGAAGTTACCATCACAAACAATTATTTTTGCTTGATTTTCAGCAATACCTTTTTTTGTATAACCCCATCTACGGCAAAGTTTTAATGCTGTTTCATCAGCCTCTGCACCTGTATTCATTGGTAATACTTTGTCATATCCAAAATATTCGGTGATATATTTTTCATAATCACCTAAAGTTGAATTATAAAAAGCTCTTGATGTTAGAGTTAATTTTTGAGCTTGATCCACTAATGCACCAACAATTTTTGGGTGACAGTGTCCTTGATTTACTGCTGAGTATGCACTTAAGAAATCGAAGTATTGTTTTCCTTCAACGTCCCATACTAGTGGTCCTTCGCCTCTCTCTAATACTACTGGAAGTGGATGATAATTGTGTGCTCCGTGTTTGTCTTCAAGATCTATAAACTCTTGAGAGCATCTTTTGTTACATGAACATGCCATAATTTTCAATTTTTTATTTAAATACTATTCTTATTTTCAGTCCGCAAAAATGTAATTTTTAATCCGAATAAAAAAATTATTCAACACTAATTTTATGAAATGAACATGAAAAATACTCGTTGTATATTTCACGCAATACAATGATATTTTTCATCGAGGGTTTCATACGACCTATGAGATAATAATAATAACGTATGAAAACAAAAAGAGTTTGCTAAATAAAATGCAAACTCTTTTGTCATAGGTTAATATATGGCTTCTGGATTTAGAAACCATGTAAGACTATTTCTCTGGTAATAATCTTACAATTACATATAGTTCTTTGTTGAAATATTTTTTTGCTGCAGCATTCATTTTTTCAATTGAGATGCCTTCTGTTACAGAAATATAATTGCTAATATCTTCGTTGGTTTTTGTTCCTTGTTCAACTTCACTGATAGTACTTAGCCAATATTTATTTTCTTTAACATCTGTTTCATTTTCAGTAAGTTCGTCTTCTCTTTCTGGGTCGCAGCTAAAGAAAATTGTGATTGTATAGTATTCGTGAGGAATATTGTTTGCCCCAGGATAAGCGCCAATTGAGTATACACCGCTTTCTTTTTCACGAATTTCTTCAAGTAATTTTGTAGATAATATTTTACAAATTGCATCTAATTCCATTCTATTGTTTGAGGTATATTCGAATTCTCCAGAGAATGCAATGATTTCAACGCATTTTGCATCTTTACCTTTATGAACAGATTTCTCAATTACTTCTTTTGGAGTTCTAATACCTAGATCTTTAAAACTTTCTGGTCGGTTAACTTTTGGTAAATTGCCTAAGTACTGAGCGATTAATTTTTTTGCATCTTTAGCTTCTACATTTCCAACAAAATAGAATGTGAAATCTGATGGGTTGCCAAAACGTTGATTGTAGATGTATTTAACGCGATTTAAGTTTATTTCATCAAGCATTGCTGGAGTCGTTGGTTTTGAACGAGGATGCATTCCTGTCATTGTCCATTGTAAAGTGTCAGACCATGCAGATTGAGGATCTAAACTAGCATTTTCAAGCATTCCTTTTTCTTTATTAATGAATGAAGTCATTGCTGATTGTGAGAATCTAGGGCTTGTGAACGATGCGTAGATAAGTTGTAATAGTGTTTCAAAATCTGCTACCGAACTTGTGCCAGTAAGACCTTCTGTAGACATACCAATATAAGGGCTTACATACACATTTTTGCCAGATAAAAATTTATCTAATTCTGCTCTATCGTAATTTCCTAAACCGCTCTCGCTAGCAATTTGCGCTGCATACGATCCATTGATATCATCTTTTTCTTCATATAAAGAATATCCACCTTTACTTACAGCTCTAAACAGAATTTCATCTTGTTTGAAATCTGTGGTTTTTAGTACAACTTTAACTCCATTTTCTAAAATTAATGTCTCGTATCCTAGATCTTTATTTTTGATAGTTTTTTTTACTTTACCTTTCTCAGGAATTTCGCTCAAAAGAGGTTCAGTAGAAACTTTATCAACGTATGCGTCTACAGTTTTTGAGTTAGAATTTTTATATATTTCTAATACTTCAGCTTCTGTTGGGATTTTCACACCTTCTTTTTCTGGAGCCATTACAACAATTACAGCATTTTTTTCTGTTACCATTGTTTTTGCAAATGCATTCACTTCTTCTAATGTAATTGTTGGAATATATTTTTTGAATAATTCATATTCATATTCGATTCCTGGATATGCTGAATTTGGATATAAATAATTAGCCTTGTATTCTTCTACATAGTCAGCTGATTTTTGTTTGTCACGTTCGTTATATTGTTTTTCAACAAGTTTCAAAATGTTTGCTTTTTCACGATCTAATTCTGTTTGAGTAAATCCGTGTTGCATCATTCTTTGATTCTCAACAATAAGAGCATCCATAGTTTTTTGTATATCATTGTTTTGAACAATACCAACATTCATATATACAGATTTTGGTCCGATAAATTCAGAATAACCAGCATACCCTTGTGCGAATGGAGGATTTTCTAAAAGTGTTAACTCAGATAATCTATTCGAAATCATAGAACTCATTAGCATAGGAACCATTTCGTTACGATAGTCTGCAACAGTTTCGGTTTTCTTTAGAGGGTGTTTGTAAAGTATTTGAACCATACTTATTGGAGCTTCTGGGTCAGTTGCAACACACACTAGTGTTTCGTCGTGGTCAGGAATTTCTGCCATAAATCTCTCTCTTGGATTATCGTGTTTTGCAATTTTTGAGAACTGATTTATAACTTTTTGCTCCATTTCTTTTGCATCAAAATCACCAACAATAACTACAGCCATAAGATCTGGTCTGTACCAATCTTTGTAAAAACGTCTTAGTGCATCTGGAGGGCAGTTGTCAACAACTTCCATTGTGCCTATTGGTAAACGCTTTGCATATTGTGATTTGTAAAATAGCGTTTCTAGAAATTTACGTTGCATTCTATCCATAGCACCTTGTCCCATTCTCCATTCTTCATGAATAATGCCTCTTTCAGCATCAATCTCTTCAGTTTCAAGAGAAATTTCAGAAGCCCAATCAGATAATACTAGTAGTCCTTTGTCGATGTACTCTACACTGTCGGTAGGAACTTTAATTCCGTATACAGTTTCGTCAAAACTAGTGTAAGCATTTACTTCTGGACCAAATTGCATACCAAGAGATTCTAAGTATTTAACTAATTCTTGTTTTGGGAAATTTGTAGTCCCGTTAAATGCCATGTGCTCTACAAAGTGAGCTAAACCTTGTTGGTCATCGTCCTCAAGAATAGATCCTGCATTTACTACAAGAGTAAATTCTGCTCTTTTTTCAGGAATTGGATTTGATTTAATGTAGTATTTTAAGCCATTATCTAGTTGGCCAGTTAAAACACTTGCATCATTTGGTAATTTATCTGTCAGTTCGTAACTCTGAGAAAATACCAAACTTACGCTTGCAATAATCGCAAATGATAGTAATGTTAATCTTTTCATCTGTATTAAATAATTATATGTTTTTATTAAAAAATTTCACAAAGATAACATTAGTTATTCATTTTTATTGTAAAGAACCCAAAATTAAATATGCGGTCAAAATAAGTGTATTGAGGGGAAAATAAAAATCAACATATAAATGTTAGTCAATCAATATATATATTGTTTGAGAATAATATGGTAAAGTGTATTTTTGAAAAAAATATCATATGACAATAAGAGATCATTTTTTGGAATCGAGAAATTTATTGGACGAGTTTATTCGTGACGATAAGAATTTTTTATTGATAGAAGAGGCTGGCAATTTAATGGTTGAAACAATAATGTCAGGAGGGAAGATAATTTCGTGTGGTAATGGAGGTTCTATGGGCGATGCAATGCATTTTGCCGAAGAATTGACAGGCAGTTATCGAGAAAAACGAAAGGCAATTCCTGCAATTGCAATTTCGGACCCTACGCATATTTCTTGTGTTGCAAACGATTTTGGGTATAAATATGTATTTTCTAGGCATATAGAGGCTTTGAGTAATGGTGGGGATTGCTTGCTTGCAATTAGCACAAGTGGAAATTCTGAAAATATTGTAGAGGCAATTGTTGCAGCAAAAGCAAAAGGAATAAAAACAATTGCATTAACGGGAAAATCAGGTGGAATAATAAAAGATATTTGTGATATAGAAATTCGAGTGCCGCATTTCGGATACTCAGATAGAATACAAGAAATACATATTAAAATAATACATAGTTTAATAGATTATATTGAAAGTAAAATAGTTTCATCAGACTGAATAACAATAAAAAATAATACATGAGAATACATTTTATAGCTATTGGAGGAGCTGCAATGCATAATTTGGCAATCGCTCTCCATAAAAAAGGATACACGATAAGCGGTTCAGATGATGAGATTTTTGAGCCATCTAAATCTAGACTTGAAGCGTGTGATTTATTGCCAAAAGCTTTTGGTTGGTTTCCAGAAAAGATTAATTCGGATATCGATGTTATAATATTGGGAATGCACGCGAGAAAAGATAATCCTGAGCTTCTTGAAGCTCAAAAGCAAAATTTGAAAATATTCTCATATCCCGAATATCTTTTTGAACAAACAAAAAATAAAAAACGAATAGTAGTTGGTGGAAGTCATGGTAAAACGACTATTACCTCAATGATAATGCATGTGTTGAGAAAAAATAATATCAATCATGACTATATGGTTGGTGCTAATATTAAAGGATTTGATACGATGGTGCAACTTGACGAAAAGAATGCAGTTGCAGTAATTGAAGGAGATGAATATTTGTCGTCGCCAATAGACCTTACGCCAAAATTCCATTGGTATAAACCACATGTAGCAATATTGTCAGGAATAGCTTGGGATCATATCAATGTTTTTCCAACATTTGAAAATTATCTTTTACAATTTGAAAAATTTGTAAATTCTATTCAAAACGAAGGTAAACTTTTTTGGTTTGAGGAAGATTCTAATCTTTTGAATATTTCAAAAACAAACCAAAATATTACGTCAGTATCTTATAATAAACCAGATTACATAGAAGAAATTAATGGAAAAGTTTTTGTTTGTATAGATGAGGAAAAATATGAATTAAATATTTTTGGAGAACATAATCTTCAAAATGCTGTAGCTGCGCTAAATGCGTGTAAAGAGGTGGGAGTAGACGAAAAAACATTTTGGCTTTCAATGAGCGATTTTGAAGGAGCAGCAAAACGTTTGCAATTAGTAAAACAATCAAATGATTCAGCTTTTTATATCGATTTTGCACATGCCCCATCAAAGCTAAAGGCAACAATAAAAGCATTAAAACAAAAATATCCGAAAAAAGAACTTGTTGCGTGCCTTGAACTGCACACATTTAGCAGTTTGCAGAAGAATTTTATTCCACAATATAAAAATACAATGGATTTGGCAGATAAAGCAATTGTATATTATAGTCACGATACATTAAAACATAAACAAATTCCAGATTTAGAAGAGGATTTTGTTGCCGAATCGTTTGGAGGAAACGTTACAGTATATACAAATACAGAGAAATTACAACAATATATAGCGAGTTTAAATCCTAAAAATAAAATCTTTTTGTTGATGAGTAGTGGTAATTTTAATGGAATAAATTTCCAAGAACTTGCAAATCAGATTATTGACTAAATGCTTATGAAGAATAGAATTCTAATTTTATTATTGTTGTGTGTATCATTAGTTTCATGTGATATTAAAGATCCAATTGTTGGTATTCCTACAGATTTTAAAGTAGAAGAAGCGAGACTTGATAAAACGAAAATCAAATTCATGATCCCAATAGAGAATCCAAA
>CAYJBL010000012.1:0-2400 GCA_964368115.1 uncultured Bacteroidales bacterium | reverse complement strand
TTCATTTAAAATAAAGCAATTTGTTTTTGATTTAAATATATCAGGTAGAGCGATAAAAAATATTCAAAGTACAAACGAAATAAAAATTTTACCAAATGTAAAACAATCGTATCCAGTTCATATAGAATTTTCAACAAGAGAAGCTTTATTTGGAGTTATTCAGTTGTCAAATATAGAAAAAAATAGTAGACAAAATATTGGAATAAAAGGAGAGATTACGGTTAGTAAATTTGGTATTCCGAAGAAAATTAAATTTGAACATACAGCGAATGGAAAATAAATATATTTTTGTATAAAATTATGTACTATGAAACGAACATGAAAAATACTCATTGTATATTACTCCAAAGGCAATGATATTTTTTATCGGGAGTTCCATCTGACAAATGAAATAATTAAAAGGAAAGACAGATGAAACAGCTATTAACTTTTTTACTGATCGCTTTTACAGCATCACTTAGTTTTGGACAAGAAGCAGACTCTACTCATGTTGATTCAACATATTCGAATGTGTTTATTATAGACTCTATGTATGAAAACGGATTAGAATTTGGCGGTAATATCGAAATAGTACAAGATGAGGCTGTTGCTAGTTTTACAGATAAGTTCATTAGAATTAACCGAAAAAGAGGTGGTTTTCATGGCTATAGAGTAAAAATCTATGCTCAAAATCATCCTTCGGCACGTGCACAAGCAAGAGCAATAAAGACTAAAATCGACGAAAAGAACGCGAAAATTGAAGATAAAAATATAAAAAGACAAAAGGTCTATGTAAAGTATATTGAACCAAATTTTGAAGTACATGTGGGAGATTTTATTCGTAGATTCGATGCTGTGGCATATCTCAATGAAATCAAGGGTGATTATCACGAAGCATATATGATAAAGACAATTATTACTTTCCCGAGAGACATGTTTTATTAATTTTTTCAAAAATTAGGTGATTCTTAAATAGTTTACTAATTTTGCCTCGTGAATCTAACAAAAAACATATTCTCTATCTTTGCAGCAATTTCAATACTCTTTGCTAGTAACGGTTTTATATTAGAAAAATATTTTTGCGGAGGTTGCGAATCAGACCACAAGGAAGTGTCTGTATTTGAATTTGGAGAAATTTCACACGATCACGATAATAGTTGTTCTCATACAGACGCTTGTTCTTGTAATGATTTGGATGAGCACATTAATTCTACCGAAATTTCATATTTCTTCCTAGATGATGTGTTCCTAAGCAAGTTGCAAAAAATAACAATATCCGAAACACTGGTTTTAAGTTTCGATTTATTTTTCGTACCAAATATTGTTTTGGAGGATGTAATTTCAAATAATTTACTATTTAAACCTCCTTTGATCAAGGAGTTCTTGTATTCGAATAAACTTCGAAGCTTTACTCAAAGCTATCGTTTATGATAATTGATAATAAAATGTAAAATCTTATTATTCAATTATTATAAATTAATAAATCAAAAAAAATGAAAAAAATAGCAAGTATTATTTTGATGCTTGTAGTATTAGGAAATGTTTCTGCTCAAATCTCAGGAACAGTTTATGAAATGAAAGACAACAAAAAAATTGGACTTTATGGAGTAAATGTATTTTGGGAAGGAACTGATGTTGGTACGTCAAGCGATCTAAATGGAAATTTTAGTATAAACAAAACAAATAAATCAGAGAATTTAGTATTTAGTTTCATCGGTTATAAAACTGATACAATCAATATAAAAGAAATAAAAGGGAATCTGGAAGTTGTATTGTCTGATGGGCAATTATTAGGAGAAGTGACAATCGGAGAAAGAAAGGTCGGAACGCATTATTCAAGAATGGAAATAGGGAGCGTTCAGAATATTTCAGGAGAAGAATTATGTAAAGCAGCGTGCTGTAATTTATCCGAAAGTTTTGAAACTAATGCTTCGGTAGATGCTTCGTTTAGTGATGCAACAACAGGAGCAAAGCAAATCAAACTTCTAGGTTTAGCAGGAAAATATGTTCAGATGCTAACAGAAAATATTCCAAATCTTTATGGAGTTTCTCAGCCGTATGCTTTGGGTTATATACCGGGTCCATGGATGGAATCAATTCAAATATCAAAAGGAACATCTGCAGTAATAAATGGCTATGATGCCGTAACTGGGCAAATCAATGTCGAGTACAAAAAGCCATTAACGTCGGATAAATTTTACTTTAATCAGTTTGCAAGTTCGTCGGGGAGATTAGAAAATAATTTAGATGCATCACTTATCCTTTCTCCAAAATTAAGTACAATGCTTTTGGCGCATACTCAATTTGATGTAGCGAAAATAGATCATAATGGAGATGATTTTATTGATATGCCACTCATTAATCAGTATAACTTTTTTAATCGTTGGGACTATTTTGGCGAAAACACTACATTCAGATTTG
>CAYJBL010000011.1:2637-18794 GCA_964368115.1 uncultured Bacteroidales bacterium | reverse complement strand
CAGGCAAAAAAAATGACAGAACAAAATATTCTGTCATTTCTTTATTTTCGAATTAGTTTTCTTAAATTTTTAGATAATTGAATATCCCATTCCTGAAATCCCAACTAATTCTTCTGAATCTTTAAAGCTAACAAAGAAGTTCGAAGTTTCATTGTCTGTTGCGCCCCAACGATGTTTTTCATAATTACCGTTTGCACCTTTAATTACTTCTGCTTCAATTCCGCCAGTATATTTCAAAATATCCGCATAAGTAGTTGTTTTCCATTTCTCAAAAGGAATTTCAGCCTTAATTTTCTCATTTATTTTTTGCAAATCAGCATCTGTTAATGTTGATTTATCAAAAGAGATTGTTTTCGTCTCACTTGCAGATCCTGCTTCTTCACTGCTTCCTTTTCCTCCACACGAACTTAGCGTAAAAGCTGAAAAGCATAACGCCAACATTGATAATAATACTACTTTTTTCATAATATATTTTTTATTAATTGACCCTTTAATTATTTAGTGTTGTAAAACTAAGGGTCATTATGTTTTAACAACATTTCAAAGATAAATTTTATTAATAAAATTACAAAAAAATTATTAATAAAATTGACAATAATTTTTTATTCCCAATCTAAAATTACTTTACCACAATTCCCACTATCCATTGCCTCAAAGCCTTTTAAGTAGTCATCCACTTTGTATCTGTTGGTAATAACTGGACTAATATCAAGACCAGATAATAACATTGCTTCCATTTTATACCAAGTTTCGTACATTTCTCTTCCGTATATACCTTTAAGTTTTAATCCTTTAAAGATAATCTCGTTCCAATTTACTGGAGATGTTGAAGGTAAAATACCCAAAAGTGCGATACTTCCGCCATTATACATTGCGGTTACCATCTGGTTAAATGCGGTGCCATTTCCAGAACATTCAAGCCCAACGTCAAAACCTGGGATATCATAAGATTTTAAAATATCTAACACATCTTCTTTCATTGGATTTATGCAAACATCAGCGCCCATCTTTTTTGCAAGTTCCAATCTATATTCGTTTGGTTCTATTGCAAAAACATTTTTTGCACCTGCGAACTTTGCGATTGCAACACACATTGCCCCTATCGGACCTCCTGCACCAGTAATTACAACATTTTCGCCAAGCAAATTAAATGACAAAGCAGTATGCGTCGCATTCCCATATGGATCCATAATTGAAACTAAGTCATCACTTATTTTTTCATTGATTCTTACAACATTTGTCGCTGGTATAGATAAATATTCGGCAAAACAACCATCTCTATGCACACCTACCCCATAAGTATTCTCACAGATATGTGCCCAGCCACGCTTGCAATTGCGGCAATTTCCACATGCAATATGTCCCTCACCTGTTACGCGCTCTCCAACTTTATATTGGTTTTTTACATTTTCACCAACTTCTTCAATTATTCCTACATATTCATGACCAATTACCATCGGGGTTTTAATAGTCTTTTGCGACCAATCATCCCATCTATAAATATGCAAATCTGTGCCACAAATAGCTGTCTTTTTTATTTTTATCAACACATCATCAGGCCCATAAGTCGGTTTCGGAACATCTTCCATCCAAAGTCCTTTTTCTGGTTTTGTTTTAACTAATGCTTTCATTTCTTTATTTGTTAAGTGAACAAAAGTAGTATTTTTATAGATTATTTTTCACAAAAATTTCCATAAATTTATTCTCTAAAATTTAAAATAATCCATCTTTTAGAAATTCCTTTAAATATATTACCTTTGTAATTAAATTTAATCAAGAAATGAGAATTGGAATTATTGGCTACGGAAAAATGGGAAAAGCAATAGAGCAAATTGCGATCCAGCGTGGACATGAAGTAACTTGCATTATTGACAAAACGGAATCTGACCAAAATGCAATTCCTCAATTAAAAAGCAATGTAGATGTTGCGATAGAATTTAGTACTCCAAAATCTGCAGAAAAAAATATTCTGTCATGCATCGAATCTGGCATTCCAGTGGTTTCGGGGACAACAGGATGGATATTTGACCATTCGAGATTAAATGAAAAATGCATAATAAACAAAACTGCTTTTTTCTTTGCATCGAATTTTAGTATTGGAGTAAATATTTTTATGGCTATTAATCAAAAATTAGCCACACTTTTATCTGACTTTGAGACCTACAAAGTTCAAATTGAAGAAACTCATCATATACACAAAATAGACAAACCCAGTGGCACAGCAATTACGCTTGCCGAAGACATAATAAAAAACAATGAAAATTATAAAAACTGGGAATTAAAACCAAGCAACAATATACTAAACATAGAAATTGATTCGTTACGTGAGGGTGAAACTATTGGTGAGCATAAGATAAAATGGGAAAATGAGATAGATACAATTACTATTGGTCATAATGCAAAAACACGCAAAGGCTTTGCTCTAGGTGCTGTTTTAGCTGCCGAATTTATCAAAAATAAATCGGGTTATTTTACAATGAACGACTTAATAAAACTTTAATAATGGGAATTATACAGAACAAAATAAAAGATAATAGTATTATAAAAAAAATAAACAACAAATGGTTATGGTTTTCCGTAACTAGTATTGCATATTTACTATGGGTAATATGGTTAGGTAATTACTGGTGGCTAATTGGGGAACTATTAATTACTGATATTTATATTACAAAACGTGTAAGATGGGCATTTTGGAAGCCTCGAAAAGACAAAGTATATTCAAAAATAAAGCGTAAAACTTTAGAATGGGTAGATGCGTTAATTTTTGCTGTTATTGCAGCTTCATTTTTAAGAATATTCTTTTTCGAAGCATTTACCATCCCAACCTCATCAATGGAAAAAACACTTTTAGTTGGTGACTATCTTTTTGTAAGTAAAGTTGCATATGGACCTAGAACCCCTATGACCCCTATTTCATTCCCTTTTGTACATCACACACTACCTCTAACAAAACATACTCCATCATATCTTGAATGGATACAAAATGAGTATCGCAGACTTGCTGGGTGGGGAGAAATAGAGCGTAACGACATGGTAGTTTTTAATTACCCAACTGGCGACACCGTAGTTGTTCAAAATCAAGTGCAAGATTATTACGACATAAGTAGGATTGCCGCCTATACAATGCGTGAATTTGAACGCAACTACACTATGCAAACTAGCAGTGCCGAAATTATCCGACCATCAGATTATTACCAACAGCTTGCTTATTATATTTTCGATCCTAGAATGAATGTTTATCATACACAAGATTTAATAAATTCTGCTGCAAGCAAACTAGAAGAACTTGATAAAAAACATACCGAACAACCTAAAGACTATATTGCAATTGCAAATGAACTAATAAAATCAACATACGATATTATTGTTCGTCCAATTGACAAGCGAGAAAACTATATAAAAAGATGCGTCGCCATTGCTGGAGATAGCTTAGAAATTAAAGATGGCGTCGTTTATGTTAATGGACAGACTTACGATGACATCTCTACAAAACAATATAATTATCGTATTAGAACCAGTGGATCTGCTATTCCAGAAAGAGTACTCAAAAACAATAACATTAATCCATCTGATATTAGAATGGAAAGCAACTCGTACATTATGCCTTTAACCGAAAAAAGTTTTACTGCATTTAAAAGCATTAAAATCATAAATTCAGTCATTAAAGACTCTAAAGTTAAGGGAGATACAAACTTCAGAGTTTTCCCTCATAACAAACAGTATGATTGGAATGAAGATTGGTTTGGACCGCTATACGTTCCTGCTGCTGGCGCTACAATTAAACTTACTCCTCGCAACCTACCATTATACTCTAGAATAATAAGTACATACGAAGGGAACAAACTTAGAATTGAAGGGGATAAATTATATATAAATGATATAGAGACTGATGAATACTCATTCAAAATGAACTATTATTGGCTTATGGGTGACAATAGACACAATTCTGCCGACTCTAGATTCTGGGGATTTGTGCCTGAAGATCACGTTGTTGGCAAAGCTTGGATGATTTGGCTTTCGCGTGATAACGTTTATGGAGGCATGAGATGGAATAGAATTGGAAATATTGTACACGACTAAACATAAATAATATGTTACGTAGAAAAAAAACTTTCATTATTCTTATTTTATTAAGTTTTACTATTCTGTACTTCTTTATTTCTTTTGGAATAAAGAACATCGATGTATATCCAAATGAAAGTACAATAGGATTTTTTCGAAAAGTAAAAAACAGCAATACTTTTTTTAATTTTCTAAAGCCAGACCCAGTTACATATTTAAAAAATGGCGATCTCATATTACATGCCGATCCGCTTACATTCGACTCAAAATTAAAGGATAAAAAACAATTTTGCTCCCGAATTATTGGAATTCCCGGAGATATAGTTAACATAAGTAACTCACAAGTATTTGTAAATAATAAGGCTGTCAAAAACACATATCCTATTTATTTCAAATACAGAATTAGCACAGAAGAAAAAGCAAATTTTGCTCAAATGCTCTCTAGCTATAATGTAGAAATCCTTGATTCTATCAATGACAATAAAGCCTGTCATATAATTTGCACACACGATCAAGCCGAGCAAATAGCCAAAATTGACAATATTCTAAATTTCCGAAAAATTACAGATGAAAAAGGTCGTGGAAGTTACGATGTATTTGGAGCAAAATCAGGTGGTTTACAATGGAATATGGACAATTTAGGCCCTATTGTAACTCCTGAAAAAGATATGACAGTGTTAATTAACCCTAGAAATATCGGTGCATACTCAACAATAATTGATGCACACGAGAATAATACTCTTTTTTTTGATCTTTATAAGGTTGAAATAAACGGACAGGTAGCTACCGAATACACCATTAAGCAAAACTATTATTTCGTACTCAACGATAACAGATATAATAAAAAAGATTCTAGAACTTGGGGATTTGTGCCTGAAAATAAAATCATTGGAAAAATACTAAACTAATAATGAGTGAAATATTATTAAACACAGCATACTTTCCTAATATCCAATATTTAAGCAAATTTATTATTAATGATATAGTTAAAATTGAGATAAACGATACATTTCAAAAACAAACTTACAGAAATCGTTGCTGTATTGCCACCGCAAATGGCATCCTTAATTTAAGTGTACCAGTTGCTCGAAAAAACCATACTCTTACCAAAGACGTAACAATTGATTATTCCGAAAATTGGCAAATTAAACATCAGCGAGCAATAATGTCTGCATACAAAAATTCTGCTTTTTACGAATATTATACCGATGAATTTCAAGAATTTTTCAGTAAAAAAGAAAAATATCTTATCGATTTAAATTCAAAAATTCTTGAAAGACTATTAAAAATTCTTGGAATTGCAAAAAGCACAGAATATACCTCCGAGTTCATTTCTAATGTATCGTTCGAAGATTTTCGAGATAAAATCCATCCAAAAGAATCGAAAAAATTCGTCGACAACAAATTTGCCGCTCCAAACTATTATCAAGTATTTTCGGAGCGATATGGTTTTTTAGAAAATCTAAGTAGCCTAGACTTATTATTTAACGAAGGACCTACAGCTATATTAAAAATTCAGGAAAGTATTAAAGCGTAAATATCAAAATTTACTTTGTCCGAAAATAATATGAACAAAAAGCAAATTACTGCACAACAGTAGATAGCATCGAACACAGAGGGAAAAATATTTATTCTTTTGATTATTCCGATTATAATGGTAAACCAGCTATATTTTATTTCGATTTGACAGATCCGACAGCAAATATTCACGAGTATGATATTCAATTACAAGAAAAAACGCACACAAAATATCGTCTCGGAAATGTATTGGAAAAATCTATTCTTGACATGAATCATGCTGATTGGTTGGTTGTAAACGAAGATAGTATTTTTGCGTATAGTTTAGAGAACAAAAAGGTATATTTGTTTAATTTAGAAGACAAATTAATTGATAGCTTTCCTATATCCCATCAAAATATAAAAGAAGATTATGTTTGTTATTCGAGTTCAATAGGCAGTATTATGGCACATTCGGGAAATAATTTAGTTGTTCCTGCAACAGATTTCACAATATACGATAGTCGCTACTCGAAAGAAAAAATATTAAATTCAACGTCATATTCAAATCCTTACGACAAATTTGCTATTTGTGGAGATGATATATTTTTTTCGTCAGAAGAAGATCACAAGATTTATAAATACAACATTACAACAAAACAATATTCACAATTTAATGCCAAGAGTAATTATATTGACAATATTGAGATTCTCCCTGATTCGTGTGCATTTAACCGCACAGCTACAATAGATTATTCGATCCGAGAAGCCAGATATTTAGATATTTATTACGATAAATACTCTAACCGATATTATAGAATTGCGAAACATAAAACAGAAATTCCAGAAAGTAAAGGGCTTTACAAAGCAGAAAAACCAAAATCTAATTTTTCGTTTATGATTTTCGATTCGGAATTAAATTTGCTCGATGAAATCATTTTTGATGAGCAAGTTAACGGGCATATTCTACCAACTATTAATGGTCTTGTCCTACAAAATAGAAACGGAATGTTATATAAAAACAGACAAATATGTTTAGATTTATGCGAATTAATACAGTTGTAATTTGTTTTATGTTTTTTGGTCTTATTTCCTGCGTATCACACGACAAGAAAGCAGAACAAGAATATACTGAATCTGAAATATTATCGTATTTTATTAAACAAAAAACAGGGATAAAATCGGCAAATGGTAGTTTTGTTTTTGTTTGTGGGCCTATCTGCAAAGGTTGTGTGCAGCAAACTCTTTTGCAAATGGATAGCACATATCACACATTATCATCAGAGCAAAATTATACATTTTTCACATCTCATGAATCTGTAATGCAGTTAGCTCTGCAAAATATAAAATTCCTATTCGATCCAAAATGGGATGAAGTAAATTTTGATTTTGAAGATGTTACGATTGTTAAATTTATTAACGACAGTATTGTGTCCTCAAGAAAAATATATTGAACGATTTTAGAAATTTTATAAAATTACCTCAGTCGCACCAAATCCATATTCACGAAACGAAGCATCCTCGAAATGCAGTTTATATTGTTTTTCCAAAGACTCTCTGATGCTATCTTTTAAAGTTCCATTTCCAATGCCGTGAATTAGAACAATTTTTGCAACATCATTATCAAGCAGTGCATTTGTAATTGCTTTATGGAAAGTATCCATTTGTAATTTCAGAATTTCTGCATTCGACATTCCAATTACAGAATCTACTAACTGGTTTATATGCAGATCAACTTCAACAGTTTTAGGCTGTTTACGAGGTTTATATCTTTTCGACTTATCTTCCTCAAGAATAGAATCTTTTTGTGCAATATTATTTTCAAAATCAACTGCCGAGACCATTGATTCTCCGAGACCAAATTTCTCGGTCAATAATTCAAAGACGTAAGCTTTATCGTCCAAGAAATCGTTTTCTACAAACACATGCTCTTGAAAAAATTTAATAGGCACAATCTTTATTCTTCTCTCCAACATATTGTGTAATACATCATGTGGATGATCAAAAAATAGAATTTGTACAATTAACTCTTTAGAGGTATTTATTTGTAAGCGCTCAAGTTCTCCAATACAAATTTTTGTGTTCGGCTCTAAAATTTCAGAGTCAATTTTTTCAAATCCTACATCCGCACGTAACACAGCATGATAAAATAACGAGTAATTAGAATCATTTATTAGGTGGCAATCGAAACTATCTTTTTCTGGATCTTTATTCTTTGTAAATGCAAGTAAAATCTCTGTTTCATCCTCATCTTTATAAATTGGCTCAATCTTTCTCTTTTCTACTTTTTGCAATTTTGGTTCTGATTGAAGTTCTGTATTAGATACTTTTGTAGCCACATGTTTTTCTATTACTACTAATTCATTTGTTGGATATGGATACTCGAAATCACTTTCGTTTCTAACTAAAACCTGATTTTTTGATATGATACTCACTACTTCACCGCCTCCAACATCATTCAAGAATCTAACTTTATCGCCTACTTCTATACTCATCGTTATTTTTTTTGCAAATGTAAATATAATAGTCGCATATTCTACCCCAAAATACAGTCTTTATCTAATATTTTTTTATTAGTTTTGTGAAAAAGGAATAAAATAAAATGAATAAACTAAATTCTACAATTAAGCACGATCTTATTTGGGTTGACTATATTAGAGTTATGGCATGTTTGCTTGTCGTTCTAGCCCATTGTTGCGATGCCTATGTTTCTAATCCATCAAAAGAATCTTTTATGGCTGGCTCTATTTGGGGAACTCTTTACCGACCATCGGTTCCGCTATTCATTATGATTTCTGGTGTTCTTCTACTTCCAACATCTATGCGTATTTCAGAATTTTACAATCGTCGGATAAAACGTATTCTAGGCCCTTTTATATTTTGGAGTATTTTGTCGCCTATTTTATTTTATTTTTTTGCTGCTAGTATCGACACCATAAATACATCTGTCAATCCTGATAATCTTACAATTAGCAAAACTATTAATTATCTATGGTTATGGATTTTCAACTTCAATTTTTCAACTATTCCGTATTGGTACATATACATGATGCTAGGCGTTTATTTAATAATTCCAATCATTTCAAATTGGGTTAAAGATGCGACTAAGAAAGAACTACAATTAGTTATTAAAATATGGATTTTTACAACATTCATTCAATACATTCAGATAGTATTACCATTTTTAGGCTATAATGGAAACTATGGAAGTTTTGGCATTTTTGGAGAAAGCCCATGGAATATTTATACAACA
This sequence comes from uncultured Bacteroidales bacterium, assembly GCA_964368115.1. Taxonomy (GTDB): domain Bacteria; phylum Bacteroidota; class Bacteroidia; order Bacteroidales; family ML635J-15; genus Bact-19. The sequence goes on along the minus strand of CAYJBL010000011.1, from coordinate 9,982 downwards.
TTTCAATATCTTAGTGGGTTTATAGGATATGCCATACTTGGGTCTTACCTAAGAAAATATCCAATCCAATGGAGTATAACAAAAACTATCATCTTCTCTTTAATAATTTGGGGAATTGGATATTTTATTTCGTTTGAAGGTTTTCACTTTGTCAAAAATAATTTCCCAGAAAACTATAATATGCTAGAAATCCCATGGTCGTACACTAGCTTTAACGTTGTTATGATGACAATTCCTATTTTTATTTTGATACAAAAAATAAATCCGAAGCCGCGTAGAATTATAACAATAATATCAGATTATAGTTTTGGTATATTCTTATCTCACTTTATTTTTGTTCATTTGATATACGAATTTGTAGCTCGCTATATTATTGTTATTCCTATTTTACAACTATTTATTGTGTTTATCTTTTCGTTTATTATCACAGCTTTATTCGTTGCATTATTGCGAAAAATTCCATTATTAAATAAGTTTGTATAAATATTCTACTCTCATTATTATTTAGAGTTCTACTACATATTTTCACTAAAACTCTTGTTAGAATACAATTAATCAATATATTTGCATATAAAAAGGTATTTATCTGATTCTAAATTGACATAAATTATTACAAAACTATGGAAAAAAACCTCAAATTTGCAGAGGATGCGTATCGCTTACTAGTTCTAGAAATGCAATACGAATTATAGGTTACCCATAGAAATAGACATAAGCAAAATACTTAAACTTAGAGTTTCGAGTTCTTACTTTAAGTTTGAGGGAATTATTATAAAGGACTCTACAAATTTTTTATTTATGAAGAAGAATTACTTAAAACTGACACTTATCGCAACACTAATGATTGCTATAAGTATGCCTATGGATGGGCAAATTTCAAAAAAACTTGGAGACATCAAGAAAAAGGTTGAAGACAAAGTTGAAAAACCAAGTACTAGCAGCAGTACAACAGCAACAAAGCTTCCTTCTAGTTCTACAGAAAACAAAGCAAAAATTAGCAAAGGCAAAACACTTTATGTATGTGCTCAAAATGGGTCGAATCGTAACACAGGAGAAAAAGGAAAACCTGTAAAAGACCTACAAAAAGCGATCGACATTTCTAGCAATGGAGATGAAATTCTTATCGCGCAGGGAAACTATCTTGGAACCTTAAATCAAGGTTTTATTCAAATTACAGATAAGTATATTTCACTGATTGGAGGTTATTCTAGCGATTTTTCTGAGCGCGACCCAGTAAAATACGTTACAAGTATAATACCGCCAGCTGGTATTTCTGGAACATGTAACAATAAGGGAACTTTTCATATATATGTAAAGGGTAACCCACAAGGTACACTTGTAATTGATGGATTTGTTCTCGATCGTGGAGATATCAACAAATATTGTGCTCCAGATCCTAATGATCCTAGAACATCTACACCAAACGACCAATTTATTTCTGGACGTATTGTAGATCCAGACGCAAGTCCTTCAGTAAAATTCCTAGGCGATTTCACTATTCGTGAACCAATTATGCGCGGCGACGTAGAAGGTAATCTTATTGTTCGCAACTGTATTTTTGCTAATGGAGGTAACTATGCTATTATGATGAATATCAAAAAAGGGCACTTTGATATTTACAACAATCTTTTCGTTGCAAACCGTTTTGCAGCATGCCAAATTCGTGGGAATAGCATTCGTCAGGATGAATGTACAATCGATTTCCACCACAACACAGTTATGTTTAGCTGGTGTCGTACCAAGGTTATGGAAGACATGGGATACGGATTCCGTTATATGCCAGGAGCTCACGCAAGAGTTTACAACAACATATTTGTAGGAAATAATCTCGGAGCATTAGACAGAGGGTACTTCGATTCTGACAAAAACATTGAAGCTAAGCGTATTTCATCTGCAATGAACAACTATTTCTTCATGAACAAATCAGACCTTATTCTTCCTTCTGGTGGAGGACTATGGTTGAGAGTAGCTGCCGAACAATTTGAAGATGTTGAGCAACTTGACGAATACGAAGGCAATAAACAACTTCCAGAAAGCGAAATAGCTTTTGTTGATGCAATAAACCAACCTTATTTAGAGGCTTTTGCAACCATCTCGAGTTCTAACACTAGTAATTTCGAACCAAATTCGGCTGCCAATCGTTTTAACAAAGCTGTAGGAATGAATTTGCAAGGTTCAGAAACTATTCGCCCAACAATGTATGCAAACCGTTACCCTCTAGCTGATATTTATAAACTTTGGGGAAAAGTAAATGGATATGGAGCTCAAACTCCTAAAAATGAAAATTAATTAGACTAATTTTCTGCAAATAAAAATCGCCCTTAGTAGATTTACTGAGGGCGATTTAATTTTATATAATACAATTAATCTAATCCATTAACTCGATTAAAGCAGTAACAGTAGCATCGGCACCTAAACTTACTTTATAAATACTATCAGCTAGCATATAACACGGATTTGTGACTACCTTATTTTCGGTATCAACAAGGACTTCATCAAAGCCTTTTTCAACATGACATGCTCCTTGCGCTTCGATGTGCATTGCTGTCGTTTTATCGTTTCCGATTGTAAGTTTTGCTTTTAAGATTTTTGCAACAACTACAGGTGCAATACACAATGCTGCAATTGGCTTTTTATTTTTATGAAAATCCATCAAAACTTCTGCAACTTGTGCATCTATAGAATAATTTTCTCCCATAAACGCATAATTCGACAAGTTTTTTGCGGCACCATATCCGCCAGGAAGCAAAACTGCATCGTAGTTTTCTGCTTTCAATTCCGATAATGGTTTAATATTCCCTCTTGCAATACGTGCCGACTCGACAAGAACATTACGTTCCTCTGTCATCTCCTCTCCTGTAAGGTGGTTTATTACGTGATGTTGTTTTTTATTCGGAGCAAAACATTGATATTCGACTCCATTCTTAGATAAGGCTAACATTGCCAATGTAGTTTCATGAATTTCGCTTCCATCATAAACACCACAACCAGATAAAACTAATGCTACTTTTTTCATTCTATTTTTTATTAATATTTTGTGATAATATACTATTTATTCTCCTATTAGAGATTACATTCAGTGCCGAATCTACAACTGGATCGTCTGAATTTATATATTTATAGAAATTATTCTCATCTAACACTTGTCTAATAATATATGACATTACATTTCGTTCTATATACTTTCCCGAAATCATCATATCTTTATTTGTTTGATAAACACCTTTTTGATGTACATAATTCCAGAATTTATTATAAACATTATCGTTCAATAAGAAAGTCTTCAGATCTCCGAGTTTATCTATTTTTGATAATTGATTTCTATTATCATCAATATACTCTGTTGCAAAAATATAGTCTAGGTTTTTTTGTCTAATTTCCTCAAATAATTTTGAATAACCAGATGTATCAATTGGCACAAAAATATCTGGCATTATACCACCTCCACCAAATACAGATCTTCCGTTGGTTGTAAAATAAATTAGCGAGTCAATATTTTGAATGCTATCTTTTTCTGCAAATTCACCATGAATATATCTATTGTATATATCTAAATAATATTCTTCAGTGCCATTATCGTAGGGTTTTTGAATACACCTACCAGAAGGCGTATAGTATCTTGCTGTTGTGAGGCGCATTGTCGAGCCATCATTAAAATTTGTTGGTTCTTGCACCAAACCTTTTCCATACGATCGACGACCAATAACAATTCCTCTATCATTATCTTGAATTGCTCCTGCAACAATCTCTGAAGCCGAAGCCGAAAAATCATCAATCAATACAATAATATCTAAATCCTGACAAGCATTTAAATTTCTTGTAGCCAAAACTGATCTTTGAGGGCGCGATTTTCCTTCTGTGTAATCTATTAATTTTCCAGATTCCAAAAATTCGTCTACAATATCTGTTGCAGCTACCATATATCCTCCCGAATTGCCGCGTAGATCTAGAATAATACTTTCTAAATCACCGTCGTAGTCCATAATTTCGACCGCATCTGCAAATTGCGCGTGTGTTGCACTCGAAAATGAACTTATTTTTACATATGCAATTTGCTGATTTATCCTATAAAAAGCATCTACACTTTTCAATGGTATACTTCCTCTATTTACTTTAAAATCTATAAACTCATTCGTACTTCTACGGAAGATTTTCAAATTTACGACACTATTCTTTTTACCTTTTAGCAGGCTCATAACTTGGCTATTTTTTATTCCAATTCCTGCAATAACCGAATCGTCTACAGCTACAATTCTATCGCCTGCTTCAATACCATATTTCTCCGAAGGACCACCCTCGATTACATTCACAACTAACACTGTGTCTTTAAAGATATTAAATTGAACCCCTATTCCGTCAAATTGACCATAAAGTTCTTCTTCCGCAGCTTTTGCCTCTTTTGCAGAAAAATATACCGAATGCGGATCTAAATCTTTAAGAATTTTTGGGATAGCAGATTCTGTAAGTTCTTCTATTGATATTTCATCTACATATTCGTTTTCGATATAATCTAAAATTACACTCAACTTATTTGTTTTACTCGAAGATAATAAAGGCTGAACACCGATATCGTTATTAAAAATCTTTGACAGAAATATTCCTAACAATATTGATACTGCTATAATAGTTGGAAGTGCTATTGAGAGCTTAGATCTTTTATTAGTCATTATCTTGAAAATTTTCGATTAGCACTCCTGCCCTTTTTAGCAAATCTACTCCATCGCTAGTATGATATTCATTTACGTAAACCACCCTACTTATTCCTGCTTGAATTATTAATTTTGCACACTCAATACATGGCGAAGTAGTTACATACAAAGTCGCATTACAGCTACTATTTCCAGATTTTGCCACCTTAGTTATTGCGTTAGCTTCGGCATGCAAAACATAAGGCTTTGTTCGATCATTTTCGTCTTCACAATTATTTTCAAAACCCGACGGAGTTCCATTAAATCCATCAGATATTATAATTCCATCTTTTACTATCAGCGCACCTACTTGTCTACGCTTACAATACGAATTTTTTGCCCATATTGCTGCCATTTCAAGATAATGCTTATCGAACATTTTTGCTCTACTTGCTTCTGTATGTTTATCCATGATTACAAAGAAACAGATTTTTTTTGGAAATATTGTAGAGCTATTTTAAAAATATATCATCTTCAATAAACTCACATAAAGTTTTTATATCTTTAAGGCAAATTTTATTTCAAAAAACAAAAACAAGCTTATGGCAAAAAAGCAGCAAAAAGATAAAAGCATAGAAGAAACACTTTGGGAATCGGCGAATAAACTTCGTGGCTCGGTTGAACCATCGGAGTATAAGCACGTTGTGCTGAGTCTTATTTTCTTGAAATATGCAAGCGATAGATTTGTAGAGCGACAAAGTTCTATGATGGAAGAAGGTTTAAATGCATTTATGGAGCAAGCTGCATTTTACAATGCAAAAAATGTGTTTTATCTCGAAGAGTGTAGTCGTTGGGATTATATAATGCAAAACTCTAAACAAAACGACATTGCCATAAAAATTGATAATGCTTTGGCGGCTCTCGAAAAACACAACGAGAGTTTAAAAGGCGCACTTCCTCGCAACTACTATTCGGGGTTAGGCTTAGATACTACCAAACTTTCGTCGTTGCTCGACGAGATAAACAAGATAGACACACTGCGCGACAAAGAACACGATATTATTGGGCGAGTTTACGAGTATTTTCTTGCAAAATTTGCTATTGCCGAGGGAAAAGGAAAGGGCGAATATTACACACCAAAAACAATTGTTAATCTTATTGCCGAAATGATAGAGCCTTACAAGGGAACGATATACGACCCTTGTTGTGGTAGTGGTGGTATGTTTGTGCAAAGTATGCGATTTATCGAGAATCACAAAGGCGATAAAAAAGACATTTCGGTGTATGGGCAAGAGTACACAAATACCACTTATAAACTAGCAAAAATGAATCTTGCCATTCGCGGTATTTCGTGTAATTTGGGTGAGATAGCAGCCGACACTTTCCATAACGACCAACATAAAAGCCTCAAGGCGGATTTTATTATGGCAAATCCACCATTTAATCAGAAATCGTGGCGAGGCGACAAAGAGCTAACAAACGACCCACGTTGGGCAGGATACGATACACCGCCAACAAGCAATGCAAACTATGCTTGGATTCTAAATATTTTAGCAAAACTGTCGGCCAATGGCGTTGCGGGATTTCTGCTTGCCAATGGTGCGCTAAGTGGCGATGGGACAGAACTGAGCATACGCAAGCAATTAATAGAAAATAACAAAGTTGAGGCTATCATTATTTTGCCTCGAAATATGTTTTACTCTACCGACATTAGTGTTACTCTTTGGATTTTAAACAACAATAAAACAGCGCGCACTGTAAATCAGAATGGTAAAACTGTAAAATATCGCAATCGCGAAACCGAAGTTTTGTTTATCGACTTACGCCAATGGGGCGAGCCTTTCGAAAAGAAATATATTCAGTTCTCGCCACAGCATATTGCCGATATTGCTAAAAACTATCATAGCTGGCAGCGCGAAGATAGTGCCGAAGCCTACACAAATGTTCCTGAGTACTGTTATAGTGCTTCGCTTGCCGAAATACGCGAAAAAAACTATTCGCTTGTGCCAAGTAAATACATTGAGTTTGTGAACCGTGACGAGCAAGTTGATTATCACGAAAAAATGACCTCGCTACAAGAAGAGCTTGGCGAGCTACTCAGAGCAGAGCAAAACTCACGCACCGATTTGTTGAATCTCTTTAATGAACTTGGCTATGAAATCGAACTATGAAATTCCGCAAAAAGCAAATAAACTCGAAGAGGTTTTTCTTCAAGACATAAAGCTAATTGTACAAAGTGCAAAAAACACTGCCTATGCTGCTATCAACTTTGCGCAAGTAGAATCTAATTGGCTTATCGGAAAGCGCATAGTAGAACAAGAGCAAGATGGAAAAAACAAAGCCGACTACGGAAAACGTGTAATAACTTTAGTATCCGATGCTTTAACAGAAGAATTTGGCAAAGGATATTCTAAAACTAACATAAGAAATTTCCGCCGTTTTTACCTTGAATTTAAAGAACTTTCAATCGAGCAGACAGCGTCTGCTCAATTGAAAAACACAGATAAAAACCAAGCATCAGAAAGTCTGCCACAAAAAGAGCAGACAGTGTCTGCTCGATTGAAAAACACAGATAAGAACCAAACTTCAGAAGGTCCGATACAAAAAGAGCAGACAGTGTCTGCTCAATTGAAAAACACAGATAAAGACCAAGCATCAGAAAGTCCGATACAAAAAGAGCAGACAGTGTCTGCTCAATTGAAAAACACAGATAAAGA
>CAYJBL010000011.1:0-2537 GCA_964368115.1 uncultured Bacteroidales bacterium | reverse complement strand
CCAAGCATCAGAAAGTCTGCTACAAAAAGGTCAGACAGTGTCTGACCTTTTGTCGTGGTCTCATTATGAAAGACTTATGAGAGTTTCCAATCTAAAAGCTCGGGCTTGGTATGTGCAGCAGGCAGCCGAGCAAATGTGGAGTTTTCGCACGCTCGACCGAAATATTAGCACTCAATACTACGAGCGACTTCTATCGTCGCAATTAAGCAAAGCAGTAGAAGATGAAATGCGAGATAAAACACAAATTTTTGAAACCGAAAAACTATCGTTTATAAAAAATCCAACGGTGTTAGAATTTCTTGGACTTGCAAACAATTTAGGACACACCGAACAAGACGTAGAAAAAGCAATACTCTCTAATCTGCAAGATTTTATTATGGAACTTGGCAGCGGATTTGCGTTTGTTGCTCGTCAGGAACTTATTCGCACTCAAAGCAAAAACTATTTTATCGACCTTGTGTTTTACAACTATTTTCTTAAATGCTTTGTGCTTATCGATATAAAACTTGGGCAAATAACTCACCAAGATGTTGGACAAATGGATATGTACGTTCGTATGTTCGACGAACTTAAACGAAACGAAGGCGACAACCCTACAATAGGAATTGTATTATGCTCCGAAACCGACGAGGATATTGCACGATACTCTATTCTTAAAGGAAACGAACAGCTTTTTGCTTCTAAATATCAGCTATATCTGCCCACCGTAAAACAACTACAAGAAGAAGTTGCGCGACAAACCGAGATTATAAAACAACAAATACTACGCGAAGCCGAAGCAAAATATGGAAAGTAAACAAAATTATAAACGCTTAGGCGACTATATCCAAGAGGTGAATATTCGTAATCGCGATTTGGCAGTGGGTGAGCTGTTGGGCGTAAGTATACAAAAATGCTTTATGCCTTCTATTGCCAACACTATCGGCACCGATATGTCTACATATAAGGTTGTGCAGCGAGGGCAATTTGCTTATGGTTCAGTAACCTCTCGCAATGGCGATAAGGTTTCTATTGCTTTGTTGTCGGATTGTGAGCAAGCTATCGTTTCGCAAGCCTACACAATTTTTGAGGTTAAAGATATGAATGAGCTACTGCCTGAATATTTAATGATGTGGTTTCGTCGTTCGGAGTTCGACCGCTATGCTCGTTATCGTTCGCATGGTAGCGCACGCGAGGTTTTCGATTGGTCGGAAATGTGCGATCTTATGCTACCAATTCCCACCATTGAGCAACAAAAAACAATAGTTGCACAGTACGAAACCCTAACTCAACGCATAAAACTAAACCAACAACTTTGCAGTAAATTAGAACAAACCGCACAAGCACTCTACCGCAAAATGTTTGTTGATGATATTGATATGGAAAATTTACCCGATGGGTGGAGAGTGGGGACATTGGGCGATGTTGTGGAAAGCTATTCAAAAACTCACAATTTCAAAAAAAAGAGATTGGTTTTTCTTAATACATCTGATATTTTGAAAGGAGAAGTTTTAACACACGAATATAGTACTGTGTCTGATATGCCTGGGCAGGCGAAAAAATCAATAAAAAAGGATGATATTTTATTTAGCGAAATAAGACCTGCAAATAAGAGGTACGCATTAGTAAGATTTGAAGCTGACGATTATGTCGTATCTACAAAATTAATGGTTTTGAGAATCTGCGATAACAAAACAAATTTATTAAAAATATACTATTTTCTAACTTTAGAGGAAACGCTCTCAGATTTGCAAAAAGAAGCAGACGGAGCTTCAGGAACCTTTCCACAAATCACATTTGATGGGAATCTTAAGATGAAAAAAATTCTGTTCGGCGATATGAAAACAGAAGAAAAATGGCTTAAATTCTTAACGAACTATTATAACACAACTTGGTTAATTTTGAAAGAAAATATCATTCTTAATAAAATGCAATATTTATTACTTTCAAAACTTAGCAACAATTAAAAAATATAGAATATGAAAAATAAAACAGAGGTTAGCATATTTATTGGTTCTCCATCTGATACTAAAAAAGAGAGAGAGATAATTAATAGAGTTATTATAGAATTAAATAAAATCTTTGGAGATATCTATGATATTGTATTAAGAACTAAAACTTGGGAAAAAGATACATTTCCAGCAATAGGAGAATACTCGCAAGCTGTAATTAATGAACAGATTGGCGAATTTGACCTATTTGTAGGTGTAATGTGGAAGAAATTTGGAACGCCAACATTAAAAGCAGATTCAGGTACAGAAGAAGAATTTAATAATGCTTATAATGCATATCGAGCGGGAAAATGTAAAAATATTATGTTTTTCTTTAATAGCGACGACTTGCCTCAAGATTTTGATGAAGGGCAATTTAAAAAGGTAAAATCCTTTAAAAAGAAAATTGGAGAATTGAATCCTGCCATATATTATTGTGAATATAGTGGAACTAAGTTTCAAGAGGTTTTTAAAGAGAAAATGACTTTACAAATAAAAGACTTATTTAAATCACGCGCCAAGAATAGTAATGATAATTCACAAGGATTAACTATTGATATATCAGAG
>CAYJBL010000010.1:0-19110 GCA_964368115.1 uncultured Bacteroidales bacterium | reverse complement strand
AACATGAGGTTTCTTTAATAAACAAGGATGTTCCACACCTAGGCAATATTGAACAAATAAACGAGATAATACAAAATCATAAAATTGAAGAAGTTGTGATTGCAGTAGAGTCGAACCAACATTGCAAAATTAAAGGAATAATTAATAAACTACAAGGAACAAAAGCTTCGATAAAGGTAATTCCTGATATGTACGATATTCTTATTGGAAAAGTGCGAATGTCATCTATTTTTGGGCTTCCACTTATAGAAATAAATCACAATATTATGCCTATTTGGCAACAACATATTAAACGACTCTTAGATATAATCATAAGCATTTTTGCAATAATATTGCTATTTCCTGTTTATATTTTCATTTCAATTGGCGTAAAATTCAGTTCTCCAGGAGCAATCTTATATAGCCAATTTAGAGTTGGCAAACACAAAAAACCTTTTAAAATCTATAAATTTCGTTCAATGGTCTCAGACGCAGAGAAAAATGGGCCACGATTAAGCAGTAAAACCGACAATAGAGTAACAAAATTCGGAAAATTTTTGAGAAAAACTCGCCTCGATGAAATTCCGCAATTTTATAATGTACTTAAAGGAGATATGAGCTTAGTTGGGCCACGCCCAGAACGCCAATTTTTCATTGACCAAATTATAGAAAAAGCCCCCCATTACGTTCACTTGCTATCTATTAGACCTGGAATCACTTCATGGGGGCAAGTTAAATATGGATATGCTGAAAATGTTGACCAAATGATTGAGCGACTAAAATATGATATAGTATATATTGAAAATCGTTCTTTATTTATCGATTTTAAAATTATTATTTATACTATTAAAATAGTGCTAAAAGGGAGTGGAGTATAAAAATTTACTTTTTACTTAAAAAATTTATCTTTTTTGTAGTCACTTATTAAAAAATTATTACTTTTGCAAACTCTATAAAATTAGTATTGTTTGTTTTATAGGGATAAAAAAAACTAAATATTTAATACGTTTAATTTAAAAATATAAAAAAATGACAAAAGCGGATATCGTAAACGAAATTTCAAAAAACATTGGAGTTGAAAAATTAGTAGTTCAAAAAACTGTTGAATCATTGATGGATTCTATAAAAAAATCATTAATCGAAGGTGAAAATGTATACCTAAGAGGATTTGGAAGTTTTATAGTAAAAAGTAGAGCAGAAAAAACAGCTAGAAATATTTCTAAAAATACGACTATCACTATACCTGCTCACAAAGTTCCAGCATTCAAACCTTCTAAATCATTCTCAATAGAAGTTAAAGATAATAATTAAACAAACTGAAATTATGCCAAGCGGAAAAAAGAGAAAAAGACATAAAATGTCTACTCATAAAAGAAAAAAACGTCTACGCAAAAATAGACATAAGAAAAAATAATTTAAGTAATTTTTATTACTAAAAAACTTTGTCAAACCTTCGGATGCCTTGTATTCGAAGGTTTGAGTAATTTATATGACAAGTGAAGATCTAAAATTATCAACAGCAAATGATAGCGTTTGTAACGAGCTATACGTAGATGTAAAAAGCTCTGAAATAAACATTGCGTTACTTAACAACAAAGCTCTTGTTGAACTAAATAAAGAGCAAAGTAATTTAAAGTTTGCAGTTGGCGATATTTATTTAGGCAAAATCAAGCGACTAATGCCTGGATTGAATGCCGCATTCGTTGATGTTGGATACAAAAAAGATGCTTTTTTACATTATTTAGATCTTGGAGCAAGTTTTCAAACTCTCAACAAATTCACAGAACTTGGCTTATCGAAGAAAAACAACAAAGCTATAAGTTTTGATTTGCCTCGGGAAAAAGACATCGATAAAAACGGTAAAATTTCTGACATCTTATCAAAAGGGCAGTACATTCTTGTTCAAATTGCTAAAGAACCTATCTCAACAAAAGGGCCACGCTTAACTTGCGAAATTTCTATTGCAGGTCGCAATTTGGTGTTAATGCCATTTAATCGAAAAATATCTATAAGTCAAAAAATAACCCCTATAGAAGAGAAGATTCGATTAAAAAAACTTATTGAAAGTATTACTCCGCCAAATTATGGTGTTATCGTAAGAACAGCCGCAGAAAATAAATCAGTTGCAGAGTTGGATAGAGAACTAAATATCCTAATTAATAAATGGGATATTGTCTTCTCATCTTTAGCAATTGCTAATCCCCCTGCCCTACTTGTTGAAGAAGTTAATAGAACTACAGCAATTCTAAGGGATATTTTCAACGAATCGTTTTCTCAAATTGTTATTAACGATAAACGCACATATGAAGATGTAAAAAATTTCATTTTAGAAATTGCCCCTGAAAAATCTAAAATTGTTAAGTATTACGATTCTAAAGAACCAATATTTGACTATTTTGGAATCGAAAAACAAATTAAAACAGCATTTGGAAAGATTGTTCCTATGAAAAAAGGAGCATACCTTATTATCCAGCTTACTGAAGCTGCCCATATTATTGATGTAAATTCAGGAAATGGTAGTAATTCCGAAAAAGACCAGGAAACTAATGCTCTAGAAGTAAATCTATTAGCCGCTAAAGAAATCGCACGACAATTAAGACTTCGGGATATGGGAGGGATTATTGTAATTGATTTCATTGACATGCATAATGAAAAAAACAAGCGTAAAGTTTATGAATATATCAAAGAATGCATGGAAGGTGATAGAGCTAGATTTCACATAATTCCATTGAGTAAATTTTGCTTAATGGAAATTACACGACAAAGAGTTCGCCCTGAACTTGAGGTAAATACAGCAGAATCGTGCCCATGCTGCAAAGGAACTGGAAACATTTCTGCAAGTATTGGAATTATTGATGAAATAGAAAATAATACAAAATATATTATTCAAAATAATAACGTCAATAAACTTACGATAAAAACACACCCTTTTATTCATGCCTATCTTACAAAAGGTCTTTTTAAATCAGTAAGAAAAACTTGGCAAAAAAAATATAATTGTAAAATATCAATTTTACCAATGATGGCATATTCTTATATGGAATATCATTTTTATAATATAGAAAATGAAGAATTACTAATTAATTTTTCTTAAAATACCACCTCCTTTAATCTCATAGAAATTAGAGTTATAAAAATTTTATTCGCTTAGAATAAATGTAATTCCTGATAAAATTATAAAAAGTCAAAACTTATTCTTAATTTTACTGAAAATTTAATAATAATAAATTCTCAGTAAGGTAATATTTTATATGAAAGCAAAAAAAGTACTAGTTGGTCTTTTAGGATTATTTTTCCTACTAACTACAAGTGTTTACACGAGCAATGCTCAAGTTAAAGAGCCTGTAACTTTCCAGTTATCAACAGAAAAAATTAACGATACACAATCAAAATTAATTATTAAAGCAGAGATTGAGGATCATTGGCATTTATACAGCCAATATTTTGGATTTGGTGGCCCAATGCCACTTTATTTTGACTTTAAAACTTCTGATAAATACAAACTTATTGACAGTGTAACAGAAGCTCCAACTCCAAAAAGTGTTTTTGATGAAGTATTTGAAGTACAAGTTAGCTATTTTGAAAAAACAGCCACTTTTACTCAAGTTATTGAGGTTTTGTCAAAAGACGGATTCAATATTACAGGCGCAATTGACGGTCAGGCATGCTACGAAGATGGTGCATGTGTACCAGTTACCCTTGATATGCTTTTCAAAATAAACGGAGGCGAAGAGGAAAAAAAAAGTACCTCGAGTGAAATAAAAAATACAACACCTCAAATTGTCTCTGACAATAAATTTGAAAGTTCAGATAATCAAGAAGATTCTTCATTAATATCTTTTTTCTTAATTTCGCTATTATTTGGAGTTATCGGAGTTCTGACACCTTGTGTATTTCCTATGATTCCTATGACTGTTAGTTTTTTCATGCAAAAAACTGAAAAAAGAAGTACAAACGTTGTAAAAGCAATTATTTTCGGAATATCAATAACAATACTTTATACTTTGGTTGGTTTGATAGTATCGCTTACAAGTGCAGGTGCAGATTTCACAACATTACTGAGTACACACTGGATTCCAAATGCAATATTCTTTGTACTATTTCTTGCTTTCGCAGCTTCATTATTTGGGGTATTTGAATTTGTTCTTCCATCTGGATTGATAAATAAAGCGGATCAACAAGTAGATAAGGGTGGATTAATTGCTGCATTTTTTATGGCGCTTACTACTGTAATTGTTAGTTTCTCTTGTACAGGTCCAATAATTGGTGCACTTTTAGTTCAAGCTGCAAGTGGGAACGTATTAGAACCTCTTATTGGGATGTTTGGTTTTGGTCTTGGATTTGCCGCACCGTTTACTGTTTTAGCATTAGCTCCAGGAATGATGAAAAGCCTACCAAAATCAGGTGGTTGGCTTAATTCAATAAAAATAGTTATGGGATTTGTTATACTTGCATTCTCGTTAAAATATTTCTCTAATATTGATCAAAACTACCATTTAGGAATCTTGAGTAGAGATTTATATCTTGCAATTTGGATAATAATATTTGTCTTATTAGGTATATATTTACTAGGAAAAATCAAATTTTCGCACGATAGCGAAGTGAAAAATGTTGGTTTTTTCAGACTAGTTTTGGCTATGTCAGCATTTATATTCGCAATGTATTTACTTCCAGGTGTTTTTGGAGCAAACTTAAGCGGTATTGCTGGCTTACTTCCTCCTAAAACTGCTCAAATATTCGATCTAACTGCTAACAATACTGCTGCTGCCGAAAACATATCAAATCTATGTGAAGATCCAAAATATACAGAGTATGCTCAAAAATCATATAATATAAATACTTATTTTGATGTCCATCAAGGCATTAAATGTGCCGAATCTCAAGAGAAGCCTGTGCTTCTATATTTCACTGGTCATTCGTGCTCTAACTGCAAAAAGATGCAAGCATCCGTATGGTCAAATGCAGAGGTTGCAGATTACATGAATAATAAAATGGTTGTAACATCACTTTATGTTGATGAAAGAATAGCTGAATTACCTAAAGAAGAATGGTTTACTTCATCAAATGATGGAAAAATCAAAAAGGCATTAGGCGAAGCAAACGCAGACATTCAAATTGTAAATTTTAAAACAAATGCTCAACCATATTATGTATTGATGAGTCCAGATGGCAAAGTTCTAGCAGAGCCTATGGCTTACAGTTCAAATCCTGAAGAATTCCTAAAATTCTTAAAATCAGGCTTAGAAGAATTCGATAAAAAATAAATACAAACATTCTATATATCATAAAAACACCTCTTAAATTTTTGAGGTGTTTTTTTATCCTAAATAACCAAAAAACAAACAAATAAACTCTATATAATATTTTAGAAGTATACATTTGTAAAAAATTAATTTAGTAAAATGGATTACAAATTAATATCGGAATTTAAACCAACTGGCGACCAACCAGAAGCAATAAGACAACTATCTAATGGTATTTTTAGTGGAGATACTCATCAGGTTTTATTAGGTGTAACTGGTAGTGGAAAAACATTTACAATAGCCAATGTTATACAAAATATTGGTCGTCCAATTCTTGTTCTCAGTCACAACAAGACTCTTGCAGCTCAATTATATTCAGAGTTTAAACAATTTTTTCCAGAAAATGCAGTAGAGTATTTTGTTTCGTATTACGACTACTACCAGCCAGAAGCATATTTACCCGTTACAGATACTTACATTGAAAAAGACCTTAGTATAAATGACGAAATTGAAAAATTACGTTTAAGTACGACAAGTGCATTACTTTCTGGCCGCCGTGATGTTATTGTTGTTAGCTCAGTATCATGCATATATGGCATAGGAAATCCTGAAGATTTTCATGCTAACACACTAAGCATTACTGTTGGTGATAATTATGGAAGAGATATTTTATTACGACATCTTGTTGATTCTTTATATTTTAGATCAGAAATCGAATTTAAGCGTGGAAGTTTTAGAGTAAAAGGCGATACTGTAGATGTATTTCTAGCATACCACGATATTGCAATGCGAATAATATTTTGGGATGATGAAATTGAGGAAATTTACTCATTCAATCCAATAAATGGAGAAAAAATAGATAATTTAGACTCTGCTAACATATATCCTGCAAACATATTTGTTACAACAAAAGAACGTATAAACAAAGCGATTTCCAATATTCAAGACGATATGATGGAACAAGTTGCATACTT
The DNA here is from genome assembly GCA_964368115.1 of uncultured Bacteroidales bacterium. Classification (GTDB taxonomy): domain Bacteria; phylum Bacteroidota; class Bacteroidia; order Bacteroidales; family ML635J-15; genus Bact-19. The sequence continues at coordinate 12,914 of CAYJBL010000010.1, read as the reverse complement.
TCAAAGTAGTGGAAAGCCACTTGAAGCCAAGCGTTTAAAAGAGAGGGTTGTGTACGATATTGAAATGATTCGAGAATTAGGACATTGCTCTGGGATAGAAAATTATTCTCGATATTTTGATGGTAGAAAACCTGGAACCCGCCCATTCTGTCTAATCGACTATTTTCCAGATGATTTTGTAACTATAATAGATGAAAGTCACGTTACTATATCACAAATTGGAGCAATGTACGGAGGTGACCGTTCAAGAAAAGAAAATCTTGTAAACTACGGCTTCAGATTACCTGCAGCTATTGACAATAGGCCTTTAAAATTTAATGAATTTGAATCATTAACAAAACAAACAATTTATGTTAGCGCGACTCCTGCAGACTATGAACTAAACAAATCAGGTGGGATAATTGTAGAACAAGTAATACGACCTACAGGCTTACTAGATCCAATTATTGAAGTTCGTCCTTCAGAAAACCAAATTGACGATCTAATGCATGAAATTGTTGATCGAGCAGAAAAAAATGAACGTATTTTAGTGACTACATTAACAAAACGCATGGCTGAAGAATTGACAAAATATTTAACAAGACACCAAGTTAAATGCACATATGTGCACTCTGATGTTGACACTTTAGAACGTGTTCAGATACTATCTGATTTAAGAAAAGGTCTATATGATGTTCTTGTTGGTGTAAATCTTCTAAGAGAAGGACTTGATCTTCCAGAAGTTTCATTAGTTGCAATCATTGATGCTGATAAAGAAGGATTTCTACGATCAGAACGCTCTTTAACTCAAACCGCAGGTAGAGCAGCACGTAACATTAATGGAAAGGTGATTATGTACGCAGACAAAATCACTGGATCTATGCAAAGAACTATTAATGAAACAAACAGGCGTAGAGAAAAACAATTACAATACAATATTGAAAACAATATTACTCCAAAACAAATCATTAAAGCTCAGAACAATACTTTAACAGGCTCTAAGACAATAGAGCAATATACATACAATTCTGAAATCGAAACTAGTATTGCTGCAGATCCAATTGTACAATACATGGATAAATCTGCACTTGAAAAAACGATAAAAAAAGTAAAAAAACAAATGGAAACTGCTGCGGCAAAACTTGAATTTATTGAAGCTGCAAAATTTAGAGATGAAATGTATGCTTTAGAAAAATTGTTAAAAAATAAATCATAATATGTTAAAACATTAAAATCATATTTCGGTTTTTTCTAATTTTCTTAGACTATTTTCGGGAGAATTAAAAATATGAAATTTTAAAATCATTATAATTATGAAACCACTAGTAATCAATGGTGCAGGCCTTACGATTGAAAACGTTGTAGAGGTTGCTCGCTTTGGAAGAAAAGTAGAACTTTGTAGCGATGCTTTAGAGCGAATTAAAACCTGTCGAGCTATGCTCGAAAGAAAAATAGATGCAAATGAAATTATGTACGGAGTAAATACAGGTATTGGAGAATTCTCTGAAGTTGTACTTAACGACGAACAAGTAAAAGATTTTCAAAAATATTTGGTTTACAACCATGCTGCTGGCATCGGTGACCCTGCACCAATCGAATATGTACGTGGTGCCATGTTAGGTCGAATTAATGTTCATGCGCACGGCAATAGTGGTATTCGCCCGATAATCACACAAACACTAGTTGAAATGCTAAACAAAGGTGTTACTCCTTTTGTATGTCAAAAAGGTTCTGTTGGTGCATGTGGAGATTTGGCTCCAATGTCTCAGATAGCTCTTTTATTAATGGGAGAAGGTAAAGCATACTATAATGGAGATCTACTAGAAGGTAAAGATGCTATGGATAAAGCTGGGATTGAAATTCCTAGTTTACATGCACGCGACGGATTAGGCACAATTAACGGCTCTAATGTACTAACTGCAATGAGCGCTATCCTACTTTATGATGCTAACAATTGGTTAAAACAAGCAGAGATTGCAGCGGCTATGTCACTTGAAGCTCTTAGAGCTAATATGCGCCCATACACCGCTCTTCTTCATGAAGTTAGAGGATTCAAAGGAGCTATTCGTTCTGCTCAATCAATTGAGAAATGTGTTACTGGAGGAGACCTTAAAGAAGGTAGAGTAAAGTGTAAAGTTCAGGACGCTTATTCTATGCGTTCAACTCCACAAGTTATCGGAGCAGCACATGATGCGCTAGCTTATGCAAAATCACAAGTTGAAATAGAACTTAACGGAGTTGGAGATAACCCTATTTTCTTTCCAGATAAGGATCTAGCACTTTCTGGAGCTAACTTCCAAGGAACGCCTGTCGCGGTACCAATGGATATGGTTGGTTCTGTTATAACAATGGTTTCTGTTCTATCTGAACGCAGACTTAATCGCCTAAACAACCCTGCTTTAAGCGTTGGATTACCTGCTTTCTTAACTAAAGGAGCTGGAATGTTTTCAGGTTTGATGCTTAGTCAATATACTGCTGATATGCAAATTGTTGAACAACGCATCCTTTCTGCACCTGCAAGTATACAGTCTATTCCCGCTGCTGCTGACCAAGAAGATTTCGTTTCAATGGGTATGAATACTGCTATTAAGAATTTCCAAATTCTAGATAACGCATATGGAGTACTAGGAATAGAGTTTATGGCTGCTGCTCAGGCTCTTGATTTCAGAAAAGAAGAAATCCCTACATTTGGAACTGGCACAACAAAAGCATGGGAAATTGTTCGTCGCCATGTTGATTTCCTTGATATTGATCGTCCTCTTTACCCAGATCACACAAAAATGAAAGAAGTTGTGAAATCATGTGAAATATTAAACGAAGTAGAAGCAACTATTGGCAGTTTAGAGTAATTTCAATAATAAATTTATTATCATTTAAAATGAAAACACCTTAAAAATATTTTTAGGGTGTTTTCATTTTTACAACATAATATAAGTAACTGAATATTAGAACTAAATCCACATCACATTTTAGTCCTAAATTGTTAATAACTATATGCTTTATAACTATATATTAGCATAAAATATGCTCTATTTTTTGTAAATTTGTGAACTATAAAAAAACGAAATAGGAATGAACGAAAATTTTGATCCAGAAACAAATATAACTACTACTCCTAGTAGTGAAATTCAAAATACCAAACAAGAATATTCAGCAGATAGCATACAAGTACTTGAAGGTTTAGAGGCAGTTAGAAAAAGACCTGCGATGTACATTGGAGATATTAGCTCCAAAGGCTTGCATCATCTTGTTTATGAAGTTGTAGATAATTCAATCGACGAAGCTTTAGCTGGTTATTGTAGCGACATTTTGGTAACGATACAAGAGGGTAATTCAATATTGGTAGAAGACAATGGTAGAGGTATCCCAGTTGAAATGCATGAAAAAGAAAAGAAATCTGCTCTAGAAGTAGTAATGACAGTTCTTCATGCTGGGGGTAAATTCGATAAAAACTCATACAAAGTTTCAGGCGGATTACACGGCGTTGGGGTATCATGCGTTAATGCCCTGTCTACCAAACTTGTTGCAACAATAAAACGTAACGGAAATATATATAGACAAGAATACTCTATCGGAAAGCCAGTAACAAGCGTTGAGGTAATCGGACAAAGTAACGAAACAGGAACATCTGTTGAATTTTATCCTGATGATAGTATTTTCACATCAACAGAATATCAATTTGATATATTGGCAAATCGCCTCCGTGAATTAGCATATCTAAATAAGGGAATAAAATTAATTCTTACAGATAAACGTGAAAAAGATGAAAATGGAGAATATAAAACCAAATCATTTCACTCAGAAAATGGGTTATCTGAATTTGTAGAATATATTGACTCAAACAGAGAAAAACTTACTGAGGATATTATACATGTCTCTACCGAAAAAAGTGGTATTCCTGTAGAAATTGCACTACAATACAATACATCTTTTTCAGAAAATGTACATTCATATGTAAATAATATAAATACAATAGAAGGTGGTACACACCTTACTGGTTTCAGACGCGGACTTACACGTACATTAAAAACGTATGCAGAAGAATCTGGAATGTTATCAAAACTTAAGTTTGATGTTAACGGTGATGATTTTCGTGAAGGTCTTACAGCAGTTATATCTGTTAAAGTTGCTGAACCTCAATTTGAAGGACAAACGAAAACTAAATTAGGGAACTCTGACGTTAGTATCTCTGTTGATCAGGCTGTTAGTGGTTTACTTAAAGATTACCTAGAAGAACATCCAAAGGCTGCAAAGATTATTGTTGACAAAGTTATACTTGCTGCTACAGCGCGTCATGCTGCTCGTAAAGCACGCGAACTTGTTCAACGAAAAAATGTACTTGGAGGCGCTGGCTTACCTGGAAAACTAGCTGACTGCTCAGACAAAGATCCTGCAAGATGTGAATTATATCTTGTAGAGGGAGATTCTGCAGGTGGGACTGCAAAACAAGGGCGTGACAGAGCATTCCAAGCAATACTCCCACTTAGAGGAAAAATCCTTAACGTAGAAAAAGCTATGCAACATAAAGTATTTGATAGCGAAGAGATCAGAAATATTTTCACAGCCCTTGGCGTCACAATAGGAACAGATGAAGATTCAAAAGCTCTAAATTTAACAAAGCTAAGATACCATAAAATCATAATTATGACCGATGCCGATGTTGACGGTTCTCATATTATGACTCTTATTATGACTTTCTTTTTTAGATACATGAAACCTCTAATTGAAGGCGGCTATTTATATGTTGCAACTCCACCTCTCTATCTTATACGTAAAGGTAAAAATGCTCAATATGCATGGAGTGAGGCACAACGCGAACAGATTGCATATGAATTGGGACAAGGAAAAGACTCTGGTTTACATATTCAAAGATACAAAGGTCTTGGGGAAATGAATGCAGAACAACTATGGGATACAACCATGAATCCTGAATTTAGAACACTTCGCCAAGTGAATATTGACAATGCAAGTGAAGCTGATCGAATCTTCTCTATGCTTATGGGCGATGAAGTTGCACCTCGCCGAGACTTTATTGAGGCTAACGCAACTTATGCTAAAATTGATATTTAAAATAATATTATATACAACAAAAAAAAGAGGCTTATCGCCTCTTTTTTTATCTATTCATCGTTTTGTGTTTCTTCGTACTCTTTAAGTAGTTGTTCTTGCACATCTGGCGGCACTTGCTGATATTCAAAGAAACTCATCTCATACATAGCTCTACCTCCTGTGTTTGAACGTAATGCTGTTGAATATGTTCCCATTTCTGCAAGCGGAGCACGAGCCATAATTTTCTCAAATCCTTTTTCGCTACTCATGCCTTGAACGATTGCACGACGCCCCTGTAAATCACTTATTACATCTCCCATTCTATCTCCTGGCACAAGTACTTCTACATCATAAACTGGTTCCATAATTTTTGGACCTGCCTCTTTAAATGCTTTGCTAAATGCATTTCTACCTGCTAATTTAAATGATATTTCATTTGAATCAACTGGGTGCATTTTTCCGTCAACAACTAAAACCCTAATATCGCGAGCATACGAACCCGTAAGTGGACCTTCTTCCATTTTTTCCATAATACCTTTTAGGATAGCAGGTAAAAATCTTGCATCAATTGCTCCACCAACGATACAGTTATAATATTGAAGTACTCCACCCCACTCTAATTTAAATTCTTCTTTTCCTCTAACAGAAACTTTTTGCTCTTTGCCATCAAATTTATATACTGATGGTTCAGGCATACCCTCTGTGTAAGGTTCGATAATTATATGAACTTCACCAAACTGACCAGCACCACCTGATTGTTTTTTATGTCTGTAATCTGCTGCTGCTTTCTTGGTAATAGTTTCTCTATACTGAATTCTTGGTTTAATAAATTCAGTTCCTATTTTATATTGGTTATCTAAATGCCATTTCAAAATATTCAAATGATATTCTCCTTGACCTTGTACTATTAACTGTTTCAACTCTTTAGAATATTCAACTATGATAGTTGGATCTTCTTCTTTCATTTTATTTAGAGCTTCTCCTAATTTTTCATCATCACCCTCGTTTAATGGTTTGATTGCTGTTCTATACTTAGGATTTGGCCATGCAATTGGAGGGATTACTGTATCTTCCCCTATTGCAGTTAAGGTATTACAAGTTTTTGTTCCTTTAAGTTTTACTGTAGCTCCAATATCACCAGCAAATAAAGTATCTACTTTCTCTCTATTTTTTCCTGCAGACGCATACAATACAGATAAACGCTCTTTTGTGTTTGTTTTTGGATTATAAAGATCGATACCTTCTGTAATTGTACCTCTTAATACTTTAAAGTAACATACTTCACCAATATGCTCTTCTATAGAGGTTTTAAATACAAAAACAATAGGTTTTTCTGAAGAGTCGCACTTAATATCACTTCCTTCACTGTCTTTTATTGGAGTTAGTTTATTTGGTGCTGGAGTTGCTCCTGCAATAAACTCTGCTAAACGCTGAACACCTAAGTCATTACGAGCATTTACGCAAAAAATTGGAAAAATTCCTCTTTGTGGCAGACCAGCAGAAATTCCTCTCATCATCTCTTCTTCTGTAAGAGTGTCGTTTTCAAAGAACAATTCCATTAATGATTCATCAGCTTCTGCTGCTTTCTCTATTAATTCAGTTCTTACTTCATCTGCTTTATCTTTGTGTTCAGCAGGGATGTCAGAAATTTCTACTTTATCTCCTTTGATGGTATACATTTTATTAGTAATAACATCAATGATCGAATTAAATTCAACTCCTGCATTAACTGGAAATTGAGCTACTACAGCATTTCCGCCAAAAGTTTCACGAAGCATTTCAACTGTTTTGTCGAAATTTGTTTTCTCATGATCTAAATGATTAATTGCAATAATCATCGGTTTATCTGCTTTCTCAATATGGCGACCATGAATTTCTGTTCCTACTTCTACACCATTCTGAGCATTTACCATCATTAATGCTATATCTGCTGGAGACAAAGAAGAAATAAGGTTCCCAACAAAATCATCCATTCCGGGATTATCTAAAATATTTATTTTCTTGCTTGCAATTTCCGTATACAATACTGTAGAAAATAAAGAGTTTCCATTTTCTTGTTCGATAGGACGATAATCAGAAACCGTGTTTTTACTTCCTATATCCCCTTTCCTTTTAATAACACCACCAATCTGCAATAAACTTTCTGCAATTGTAGTTTTCCCTGAACCAGAGTTACCTACCAGCGCAACATTGCGAATGTGTTCGGTTTGATAATTTTTCATACTTACAATTTATATTACTTGTTTTTAATTAGCTATTATCTAATTACTTAGACTTTATTAAACATATACCATACAAAGGTAATAAAAAATAAATAATAACAAAATTATAACTAATATATTTAATGAAAATATATTAGCTTAGAGAGGAATCACATCGTTATATGCTGAATATTAGCATATTCACTTATTTGCTTTATTGTTGGGAATACAAATTCAAAACTTTTCATCAAATATTCGAACGCAATACTACTTTGGAAAATAGAGGGATCTACAATCATAAAGTCATTATTAATATGTAGCACTATATGAAATACACCTCCTAAGACGACACATATTTTCAATATACTAAAAACAATACCAGCGATCTTATTTAACCAATTTAAGCTTATTATTTTTAATAACTTTGTCAGAACCTTTGCGATCAGTATTGCCGAAATTGTAGTAACAACAAATATTATCAAAAAAGCAATTATTGGAATATATTTATCTTCAATGCTTGTATTTTCTTGTATCAAAGTTCCAATATATCCCGAAAATCTTACTGCTAGAATAACCCCAACTACAAGTCCGACTAGATTACAAAGTTCTTTAACTAATCCGTTTTTATATCCTCTAAATGCAAAGAAACAAATGATTATTGCCGCAGCTATGTCAAAATAATTCATAATGTATTTTTTTGCTAAAAATACATTTTTTTTTGTTAGCTTTGCAACATATGCCACTTATAAATACAATAGTAAATATTATCAATTACAATAGGCTTTCTCAAATTGAATATTTCAAAAAGAATCCTATTGAAATTCAAGAAAAAATGTTTTTAAACCTCATCAATAAAGGTTCAAAAACTAAATTCGGAGAAGAGTATAATTTTACTAAAATAAAAAGCCTAGAGCAATTCGCATCAAACGTTCCAGTATTTGATTACGACAAATTCAAGCCATATGTTGAACGAGTACTTGCTGGCGAACAAAATTTGCTTTGGAACACTGAAATAAAATGGTTTGCAAAATCCAGCGGTACAACCGCAGACCGAAGTAAATTCATTCCAATCAGTAAAGAATCTTTAGACGAATGCCACTTTAGAAGCGGAAAAGATATATATTTAATGTACATTGACAAATATCCTGACACAAAGATATTTATCGGCAAAACACTTGCAATAGGTGGAAGTACAGATATTAATGTCAATGACTATAATAATAATTCTTATTACGGGGATTTATCTGCTGTTTTGATTAAAAACTTACCTTTTTGGACTCATTTTAGCAGAATTCCAAACCAAGAAATTTCTTTATTAGAAAAATGGGATGAAAAAATTGACAAAATAATTAAAACATCTTATAATAAGAATGTGACAAATTTAGTTGGTGTTCCTTCGTGGCTGTTAGTAATGCTTAAACAATTACTTGATTATACTGGCAAATCAAACATTTTAGAAATTTGGCCAAACCTTGAACTATTCATTCACGGAGGAGTAAGTTTTACTCCTTACAGAAATATATATAAAGAACTTATACCGTCTAACTCTATGAACTATCTTGAAACATACAATGCCTCTGAGGGCTTTTTTGGAATTCAAGATGAGTTTAAAGAAGGAAAGTCAGACATGCTACTAATGTTAGATTATGGTATATACTATGAATTTATTGAATTAACAGACTATCTAAACAACAAACTAGATGCTATCCCATTAGCAGGTGTAAAAACCGATACTAACTATGTAATGATAATAACAACTAATGGTGGTTTATGGCGATATGTTATTGGCGATACAGTGTGTTTTACATCTACAAATCCGTATAAAATCAAAATCACAGGTCGAACAAAACATTTTATCAACGCATTTGGCGAAGAAGTTATTATTGATAACGCACAACAAGCGATTTCATATGCATCTGAAATAACAAAAGCTGTTGTTCGTGAGTATACTGCAGCACCTACATTTGAAAAAGAAGGGTCGCAAGGAGCGCATGAATGGCTTTTTGAATTTATTACTCCTCCAAATAATCTAGAAAAATTTACAGAACTTTTAGACAATAAACTTCGCGAAATTAACTCCGATTATGATGCAAAAAGGTATAACAATATGACTTTAGGCTCTCCAATTATACATGTATCAAAAGATGGTTTATTCTACAAATGGCTTAATAGCAAAGGTAAGCTTGGTGGACAAAATAAAATACCTCAACTTTCTAATACAAGAGAATATATTGAGGAGCTGCTAAAAATAAATAATTAGAGGTGTATATACAAAAAAAGTCTAGTTAAACTAGACTTTTTTTTGCTATTTTCATTTATATACTATGCTTGTTCTTCAGAATATACATCAAACTCTAAATTATATTTAATGTCTTTGTATATTTTAATAGTTGCAGAGTAAGTTCCAACTTCTTTGATTGCATCGCCTTTGATTGCTATATCTTTACGATCCAACTCAAAACCTTCTTTTAGTAACGCTTCTGCTAACATTATTGTATTTACAGAGCCAAAGATTTTACCTGCTGTACTTGTTTTTGTTGAAATTTTAATCTTAACTCCTTCAAGTTTTGCACGAAGTGCTTCTGCATTTTCGCGAAGTTTAGCCTCTTTGTGTGCTCTTTGTCTTAAGTTTTCTTCGTGAATTTTCTTAGCAGTTTTAGTTGCTAAGGGAGCAAATCCTTGAGGGATAAGATAATTACGCCCATAACCTGGTTTTACATTCACAATATCATCTTTGTGTCCAAGGTTCTCAATATCTTGTTTTAATATAATTTCCATAATTAAATTCTCCTTTTATTAATTCATTAAGTCTGTTACGTAAGGTAATAATGCTAAGTGACGAGCTCTTTTAACTGCCTGCGCTACTTTACGATGATATTTTAACGATGTACCTGTAAGACGACGAGGTAAGATTTTACCTTGTTCGTTTAAGAATCTTTTTAAGAATTGTGGATCTTTATAATCAATGTATTTGATTCTGCTTTTTAAGAATCTACAATATTTTTTCTTTTTTACTTCAACTGCTAATGGAGTAAGGTATCTGATTTCTGAATTATTCTGTGCCATTACTACGCCTCCTTGTTTTGTTTTTCTTCTGACTTCATTCTTCTCTTTTTCTCGCTATATGCAACAGAATGTTTATCCATTTTGAAAGTTAAAAATCTTATTACTCTCTCATCGCGTCTGTATTCTGTTTCCAACTTGTTGATAAAAGTTCCTTCAGATTTAAACTCTATAAGATAATAAAATCCTGTAGATTTTTTCTGTATTGGATACGCTAGTTTTTTTAACCCCCAGTCTTCTTCGTGAACAATCTCACCGTTGTTTTCGGTAATGATTTTTCTGAACTTTTCAACCGCTTCCTTCATCTGAACGTCAGACAAAACGGGAGTTGCAATGAAAACGGTTTCATACTGATTAATCATGACTCTTTGTTTTAAATTATTAATTTTTTGGACTGCAAAAGTACTATATTTATTTGAATTAAAAAATATTTACAATTATTTTTTGCAGCAGCTCCTTAATACTCTTATCTAAGTGTTTAATATCATAATTGTATAAAGTAGAATAGAACTAATAATTTTCATTTCGATTTTGATTCATTTTTGCATACATATGCTACTAAAACACAAACTTTCTATAGAAAAAATAAACTTTACTCTCCAAATACCAAAGTTTTTTATAATATTTGCGCCCGAATTTTAGACAGATATATCATGCCGAAAAAGAAGCGTTCATTAATTAATGGTTTTTTAAATAGTGTAGAAAAAGTAGGAAACGCATTACCTCATCCAGCAATGTTATTTGCAATTTTTGCAGTTATCACATTATTACTTTCATGGATATTTAGTGCTCTAGATTTGAGTACTTCTTTTGTTAGGATCGTCGATGGAAATCCAGAAACCCTATCTGTTGAAGCAAACAACCTGCTATCTAAAGATGGTATACACCGAATAATAACCGAAATGGTAAACAATTTCACAAGTTTTGCTCCATTGGGTATCGTTATTGTTGCTATGCTGGGTATAGGTTTAGCTGAACAATCTGGGCTTATGGGCGCACTAATACGTAAGCTTGTGCTAGCCGCTCCAAAAAAGCTTTTAACATTTGTTTTAGTATTTACAGGTATTTTATCAAATATGGCTTCGAGTGTTGGCTACGTACTTTTAGTTCCGCTTGGCGCAGTAATTTTTATTGCTGCAAAACGTCATCCTATCGTCGGTATGGCAGCAGCATTTGCTGGAGTTTCTGGAGGTTATAGCGCAAACTTGATTCTTGGAACTATTGATCCACTATTATCTGGTCTTAGCCAAGCAGCGGCAAATATCATTGATCCTAGTTATGTAGTAAATCCTACATGCAACTACTACTTTATGGTTGTAAGTACTTTTGTTATTGCTTTTGCTGGAACATGGGTAACAGAACGACTTGTTGCACCTCGCTTTGGTGAATATAAAGGAGATATTTCAGAAGAAGATAGAGATTTAAAATTGCTTTCTAAAGATGAGCGCAAAGGTATCAGATGGACAATTTATGTTACAATTGCATTTACTGCCTTGATATTAATCGGAATATTACCTCAAAATGGAGTATTAAGAGGTACAGATGGTAGTTTTTTAAACTCTCCTATTCTTGAAGGCGTTGTTTCTGTATTATTTTTATGGGCTGGTTTATGCGGACTTGCGTACGGAATTGCAACAAAAAAATTCAAAAATGACACAGATGTCATGAATGCAATGGCAGCTTCAGCAAAATCGCTAGGAGCATATATTGTTCTTGTATTTTTTGCCTCTCAGTTTGTCGCATATTTCAATTGGAGCAATCTTGGATTGATTATCGCTGTGGAAGGAGCAAACGGAATTATGTCGTTAGACCTTGGGCTTATTCCTCTTATGATACTATTTATTGCTTTATCTGGATTAATAAATCTTGTAATGGGCAGTGCATCTGCAAAATGGGCTCTTCTAGCCCCTATCTTCATCCCAATGTTTATGATGCTTGGCTATTCGCCAGAATTAACACAGGTATGCTACCGAATTGGTGATTCTGTTACAAATATAATTTCACCAATGATGAGTTTCTTTGCTCTAATAATTGCATTTATTCAGAAATACGACCAAAAAGCAGGAATCGGAACTGTTGTTGCAACTATGATTCCTTATTCAATTGTATTCTTTATTATTTGGACAGTATTGCTTGTTATTTGGCTTTCATTAGGATTACCTTTAGGCCCTGCTGGACCTCTTACGTATCCTGCATAAACAATCAATCAATCTGAACATACTTAAAGTTTAAATTTGTTAGAGATTCATACTCTTTGCCACTTTCGAGAACATCCTCGTCGTCGCTTTCATATCTCCAAACAATTGTTGTGTCAAATTGTTGCTTGAGATCTTTAAACAAATTATACAAAAATCCTGCTGCCCCAGTATTAAAGTACTCTAATTCTATTTCTAAAGTATTTTGTTCTTGTGGCTCAAAGATATTTTTCACAATTGCTTCTAATTCCCCAAAGAATAATTCTGGATTTTCTGGTATCAATCGTCCAAAAATGCTAATTGTTCGCAAGTTATCATCCGAACAGATTTTTGGAGTTTTATATGTTCCTTCTAATTCTATTTTCATACGTTATTTTTTTATTATTATTTCATAGGTCGTATGGAACTCTCGATGAAAAATATCATT
>CAYJBL010000009.1:7831-19185 GCA_964368115.1 uncultured Bacteroidales bacterium | reverse complement strand
GTTGCATCTATTACCGCTGGAATGTTATCTGATGCGCCAAATGTATAAGTTAAAATATCTGTTTCGCTAGATGGCAATACAGACTCTAGTACACTTACGTTATCGACAAATAAATCATTATCTGCATTACTAACCGTTGACTCTGCATAGAAAGCTATTTTTACATTTCCTGTGTATTCAGATAAATCAATTCTTACTTGTTCGCCTGCTGTCGCTATGTCATTATAAACATAAGCAGAACCTGCATTATCCCATAATCTTAATGTATTCAGCGACGACCATGTTGCTCCTGCATCAGTAGAAATTACTACTGCAAATTTATCGTCTGTTCCGCTTGTTTCTGCTGCCGCTGTGCTATTATAATCTGTCAAAGCTAGGTCAAATTGTAACATATAATTTGTAGAACCATCGCCAAGATTAATAGGAGGAGTGATCAACCATTCATCTCTTCCTGTACTATAAACATTTATTTTTGCTGCTCCAGTATAACCATTATTTGCAAAGCCATCGCTTATCCAATCCGAAATTGTTCCAGTCATATTTACAGTTTCAGTAAGTAAGCCTTGCGCTTCTGTCCAACAATTTGGAAGATATGTTGCAAAATCTTCTAAGAAATCAGGAGTATATGTAGCACAAGCTGTAGTAAATTCAAATTGTGTCCACTGAGAATTTCCTAAGTCTATTCCACAGTTTGCTTGAACATAAACTTCGTAATCTGTTGTTGGCAATAAACCTGTAATTGTGAAAGTATTTTCAGTTATATCCTCTGGTGTTGCTGTAGCTAGGTTAACTGTACCTGCTTCGCCATAAACAATTTGCCATTGTGTTTCGTCGTCTCCTGCAGTCCACGATAATTCTGCTGTCGAAGATGTGATATTTGCTACTGCTAAGCCTGTAGGACTTGGACATGAAACATCTGTTGTAAAGTTTACTGGTGCCGACCATGGCGATAAACCATCTACACCACAATTTACTTGTACATATACATCATATTCTGTATCTGCTGTTAAGTTTAATAATGTATAAGGTTGTGCTGTAATATCGCTTAACAATGTTCCTTCTGTTTCTACATCGAAACCTGTTGGTCCGTATTTAATATTCCATAGTGCATAATCTTGTGAAAAATCATTCCATGCTACATCTGCACCATATGCCGTTATATTTGTAATAGCTACATCAGGCGGTGCAACACATGGTGCAGAGAAAATAGTGATATTATCAATAAACGCATATGGTCCGTAATCTGAATAGAAATGGAATCTTAGTTTAATTTCCCCTGTATATGCCGAAAGGTCTAACAACCCACTCGATAAGTATGTACCTGGCGAGAAGTTTCCTGCTCCTGGTGAGTTAAAATCTGTTTGTCCTTCAAGATGTAATAAATCTACCCAAGTTGCGCCGTCATCTGCTGTTATTTGCAAGGTAAGAGCATCTTCTGAATATGCAGACGTATATTTGTGTGCCCAGTAAAATTCTACTACTGGGTCAGGTAAATCTGTTATATCAATAGTAGGTGTTGTTAAGTAAGCATCATCTCCAGACTGCCAGTGATAAAGACTTGCCTCTACAGAATTGCCGTTGTAGTGAGAAACTTGCCTTGATCCGCCAGTAAGATCCCAGCAACTTGTAATTATCGACCAATCTGTAAATTCTTCAAGCCAAGGGAATGTTGCAATAATACCACATTCGGTCATAAAACCAACTGCAGAAGTCCATTCACTAACGCTTGTCTCCGAACAAATTGCACGTACGTAAACTTGATAACTTGTCGAACTTGTTAAGCCTGTAAGTTCATACGTTGTAGCTGTTAAATCAGAAATTAATGTTCCTTCACCAGCGTTCATATCAAATCCTGATGGTCCGTAAATTAACTCCCACTCAGTATTCACATCGTCTGTCCAAGATAGAGATGCGCTTGTTAGTGTAATATTATCAGCTGTTAATGCTGTAGGGAACATACAACCTGGTAATGCTTTTACCTCTACATTATCTATATAAACATCATTATCCGCATTAGTTATTGTTGATTCTGCATAGAAACCAATCTTTACATTTCCAGTATATCCTGCCAAATCAATATTTACTTGTTCGCCTGTTGTTGCAATATTATTATAAACATAAGCAGAACCTGCATTATCCCACAATCTTAATGTATTCAACGACGACCATGTTGCGCCTGCATCAGTAGAAATTACTACTGCAAATTTATCGTCTGTTCCGCTTGTCCCTGCTGCCGCTGTGCTATTATAATCAGTCAAAGCTAAATCAAATTGTAGCATATAGCCAGTAGAGCCATCACCAAGATCGATGACTGGTGTTATTAACCATTCGTCTTTTCCTGTACCATAAACATTCATTCTTGCCGAACTAGAAGTACCATTATTTGCAAAGTCATCGTTTATCCAATCCGAACTTGTTCCAGTCATATTTACAGTTTCAGTAAGTAAGCCTTGCGCTTCTGTCCAACAATCATCAGTAGGGTAAGTTGCAAAATCTTCTGTATAGTCTGGCATTTCGACAGCACAATCTGTAGTAAATTCAAATATTTCAGACCAGAAACTAAATTCTGTACCGCAATTAGCACGTACATAAACTTCGTAATCTGTTGTTGGCAATAAACCTGTAATTGTGAAAGGATTTTCTGTTATATCCTCTGGTGTTGCTGTAGCTAGGTTAACTGTACCTGCTTCGCCATATACAATTTGCCATGCTGTTTCGTCTGCTCCAACTGTCCATGATAATTCTGCTGTCGAAGATGTGACTCCAGATGCGACCAAATCACCTGGCCATGGGCATGCTAGCTCGAAAATCTTTACATCATCTATAAGCCATCCTGCTCTATTCCCGCTTCCATCCGAATATAATCTAAAACGCAACATAATATTCTGACCGACATAATCTGCTAAAGTAAATTTTTCTTGTTTCCACCAATCGTTTGTTGGTGTCTGATCACTTGTCCCCCATTGTGAATATGCATCTTCGTCAAAACTTGGACCTGCAGGCTCGTTATGATCATTTTGAGTATAAACTCCTTCTCCCATATATGCAGAAGTCGGTAATATAGTCCATGTTGTCCCAGCATCTGCTGATACCTCTACATAACAATGATCGAAGTCTCCTTCTGTTTTTGCTATATGTTTGAATTCTAATATTGGATTTGATCCTGCTGGCAGCTCCATTTGACACTGAAATAATACTGCATTATCTGCATCAGCATCATGTACATTTTTTATACTATAAGCTCCTGATGTTTTCAAGTTTGTTTCTAATACCCAATCTTGGTTATTTCCATCTGCATTTGCAAATATTCCCATTCCTCCTTCAAAATCTTCAATAAACGGAAGGTTATAAAACAGAATAATATTAGTAAAACCACTCCAGCCTGTTGCTGCTTGGTAAGCTGTTACTGCTGCTTGTGTTGGTACGGCTACTGGTATACTTGTTACTATTCCCTGAAAACTATTACTTTGCGCCGTCGGCGAAGATTCACTTAAACTTATTATTCTGGTAAATCCTGTACAATTTTCAAATGCTCGTAGCCCTATTGTTGTTACTGAATTACCTATTACTAAATCGCCTGCAAATTTCATATGATCAAATGCTGCTGCCCCAATATTTGTCACCGAATTTGGAATTGTTAAGCCACTTGTAAATTGATTTGCAGAATAAAATGCCTCGAACCCTATCGTTGTTACCGAATTCCCTATTGCTAAATTACCCGAAAAACCAGTAAATTCAAACGAACGCTCTCCAATTGTTATAACCGAATTTGGGATAATTAAGTCGCCAGTTAAACCTGTACAGTTAAAAAATGCGCTATCAGCAATTATTGTAACACTATATTCTGTGCCATTGTCGGTAACATTTTCTGGCATAATCAAACTTCCTGAACCTGTTCCTCCGTCAGCTAATCCCAGTAAGGTAACACTTGTATTATCTGAATTTACGCGATAACTCAATAAATGCTCACCACTTTGTGCTGTAAAGATATTTTGTCCTCTTGCATCATGGGACAAAAATCCCACAAGTAGTATTAATACTACGTAAAACTTGTAAAAATTTGTTTTCATAACTTTTGTTTTTTAACATTAATATCCACAAATATATATATTTAATTCAATACTGTTGCTACAAATTATTGAACATTTACCCTCTCACCATATAATCAACTGAAATCCACTCACTTGCCAAATTTAAAAAAACAATTGAATCATTATTTCTCTAGTTTTCATCGATCTAACAAAACTAAAGCATCTTAAATGTGATGAAGAGGTGCTATTTGTCTCTATTTACAATTGGAAGTAAAATAAAAGATAAGAGACCACCTAATACAATTATTATAGTTGAAAAACTATGAATTATTAGAGCAAAAACCACTGCTTTTTCATTTGCAATACCGTAAAGTAACAATGCTTGTATTATCATAAAATGATAAGCACCTATTCCATTTGGAGTTGGCGCAAGCATCCCAAGACTACCTACAACAAAAAGCACAAAGGCAGCTCCTACACCTAAATGCTCGTATCCATCGATAGCTAAAAAACTAAGATACATTACTACAAAATATAAGAACCATATAAATAACGAATGAAACACAAACAAAAATGGTTTATTTATGTCTTTTATACTCTTAAATCCTTTCCAAAATTTGATTATTAAATCTGAAATAAACTTCGCAAATTTTATATGATTCCATCTTCCTTTTATTGCTGAGACTAATGCCATTATCCCTAAACCTATTATCAATAGCAATATTCCCAAAAACCATATATTTGTAAAAATCGATAAACTTTCTTTAATTTCAGAACTATTAAAAAAAACATATATCTTATCAAATTCAACAAAAAAACACAAAACAATAAATATAGTGAGACACAACAAGTCAATTACTCGTTCACTTATAACCGTACCTAAAACCGTGATAAAATTTCGATTTTCATTTTCTGAAATCACAACACAACGGCTAACTTCTCCTAGCCTTGGAATAGCCATATTCACAAAGTAGGCTACAAAAACAGCCAAAAATGCATTTACAAATCTTACGGGCTTTTCTTCATTTGCTGAAAAATCTGAATTCAGCAGCATCTGCCAACGAATTGCTCTCCACACATGACTAAGTATAGAAGCAATTGCAATTAGCAACACCCACTTTAAGTTAACATTTTTCAGTTCGTATATCAAGCTATTTATATCAAAATCTTTATACACCAACCAAAACAATACTAACCCAAAAGAAATAAAAACGCTTGATTTTAATATTTTTATTATTACATCTCTCATAACTACTGCGAAATAGTAATTTCATTTATTGGCAACGTGCACAAAGGTAGTATTTTTCTTAAAATATTAAAACACTTTTTTTCTGCCATAAATTGTTGTTAATTTTTTTTTACTAATTAGTTTATTTCACATAATAATATTTTATTAATTTCGTTGCCTAATAATATAAATACATAAATTACAAATATGGATAACTTTATTGACATTAAAGAATTAAACGAACGCATTCAAAATCAGAGTGCTTTTGTTGATATAATCAACATGGAAATGAAAAAGGTAATTGTTGGCCAAAAGCATCTAATTGATGGCTTATTAATCAGTTTACTATCTGACGGCCATATTTTACTTGAAGGCGTACCAGGATTAGCAAAAACACTTGCAATCAATACACTTGCAACCATAATAGATGCTGACTTTTCGAGAGTTCAATTTACTCCAGATTTACTTCCTGCCGACCTCATCGGAACCATGATTTATAGTCAGAAAAAAGAAGAATTTATTGTAAAGAAAGGGCCTATTTTTGCGAATTTCATTTTAGCAGACGAAATAAATCGTGCTCCGGCAAAAGTTCAATCTGCACTCCTAGAAGCAATGCAAGAACGACAAGTAACAATTGGAGATACCACCTATAAAATGGAAAAACCATTTTTAGTTATGGCAACTCAAAACCCAATTGAACAAGAAGGGACTTACCCACTTCCCGAAGCCCAAGTCGATAGATTTATGTTGAAACTTAAAATTGATTATCCTGAATTTGAAGAAGAAAGATACATTATTCGCGAAAATCTTAGCAAAGAAATGCCTAAAGCTAATGTAGCTCTAAAACGAGAGGATATTTTAAACGCTCGCGAAATTGTTAAAGATGTTTATATTGACTCAAAAATAGAGAATTACATACTTGATATCGTATTTGCAACCCGCTATCCAGAAAAATATGGCTTGAGTAAAATTGCAAGCATGATCGAATTTGGAGGCTCGCCTCGTGCTTCTATAAACTTAGCAAAAGCGGCAAAAGCATACGCATTTATCAAACGCAGAGGCTACGTAATACCTGAAGACATCAGAGCTATTTGTCACGACATTATGCGCCACCGTGTCGGACTAACATATGAAGCTGAGGCAGAAAATATTACAAGTGAAGAAATCATAAGCGAAATTCTAAATAAAATCGAAGTTCCATAGTATTAATATGCCATTTATGGAAGCAAAAGAGCTATTAAAAAAAGTACGAAAAATAGAAATAAAAAGCCGTGGTTTAACTTCGCAAGTATTTGCAGGAGAATACCATTCTGCCTTTAAAGGGAAAGGCATGACTTTTAGTGAAGTTCGAGAATATCAATATGGCGATTCTATAAAAAACATTGATTGGCACGTTACTGCACGTCTTAACCACCCGTATGTAAAAGTTTTTGAAGAAGAACGCGAACTTACTGTCATGCTACTTATCGATGTTAGCGGTTCAGGAAAATTTGGAACTCAACAACAATTTAAACAGGAAATTGCAACAGAAATCGCTGCTATCCTTTCATTCTCCGCTATTCAAAATAACGACAAAATTGGTGTCATTCTTTTCTCAAATAAAGTAGAAAAATTTATTCCTCCAAAAAAAGGTAAGAAACATATTCTTAGAATTATTTTAGAATTGCTAAATTTTGAACCTGAGAATCAACAAACTGATATAACCGAAGCCCTTAAATATCTAACAAATGCAATAAAAAAACGCTGTACTGCATTTATTATTTCAGATTTTATGTCGCCTGACTTTAGTGATGCTATAAAAATTGCTGGAAACAAACACGATATTGCTGCTCTGAGACTTTATGACTCTTTTGAGCAAGAATTACCAAATATCGGGCTTGCATATTTTCGCGATGCAGAAACAGGCAATTATCAATGGATTGATACATCTCGAAAAAAAATACGCCTACAATATGCTAAATGGTGGAACGAACAATATAGCACAACAACTACAATCTTCCGCAAAGCCAAGGTTGATTGGGTTGATATAAAAACAAATCAAGATTACGTAAAATCCCTTATCGGATTATTTAAGAAAAGATAAATATGAAACATTTTAAAATATTTTTTACCACATTACTTTGCTTAATCTATTCTCAATTATCATCTCAAAACCACGAATTGAGTGCTAGTTTCGAAAAAGACACAATTGTAATTGGCGAACAAATTAATTTAAATATAAAACTTAAAGTCCCGCTCAACACAAAAGCAATTCTTCCTGAATTTATTGATACTGTATCGAATGGCATTGAAGTAATCTTAGATTCTAAGCAGAAGCACTTCACAGAAAATGACCTTAATATATATACCAAGAATACTTTAATCACTTCTTTTGATACTGGATTAAATATCGCAGCAAATATTCCACTAATGCTTATCGAAAATGGTGATACAAATCTGTACAAAGCAAACGAAATAAAACTATTTGTAAAACCATTTGTCTTAATTGACACAATACCTATTGATACCATATTCTCTAATCGCTCTGGATTTATTATTTTTGGTAAAAATGGTTTCGAAAACGAAATAAATCAACAAATACCTGATTCGCTAAAACAGTCAATACCGACAGATAGTCTTAATGCTATAAAAATGTATATGAAAGAGCAAATAACACAATTGTTCTCTGCCGATTTAACTCAAAAAACTGGCTTGCTTGATAAAGATGCAATTATTAAAATCATAGAAGCTTCAAATCAAAAAATGTATATTATTGGCAACGAAGGCATTTTGGAAGACTTTACAGCTGGAGGCAGCATTGACACGGTTTTCGTCCAAGAATACCAGCAAGTTATGCAAAATCAAGCCCTATTTAGTGTATTCAGAATAAAAGATATAAGCGAAAATATGCTTGAAACGCCCTTTAATCTTGCCGAATTTTGGTTCTATACGTGGGAATTTATAAAAAATTATTGGTGGGCAATTATTATTATTTTAATACTTATTGGCTCTGCAATTTATTATTTCAAGTTTAAGAAAAAAGGAAAAAAAATAATCTTGCTAAAAGAAAAGCCTAGTCTACCAGCACATATTATCGCCCTCGAGAAATTAGAAAAAATCCGCAACGAGAAAATTTGGGCAAAAGGTTTAACTAAAGAATTTCATATACAAATCTCCGATGTTATTCGCGAATATATTGAAAATAGATTTAAGATTAGAGCAGTTGAAATGACGAGCTCAGAAATATTTAACGAGTTTGATAAATTTGGATATTTAACAGATGATCGATTTATAAAACTACGTCAGATTCTAAACCTTGCAGACACTGTAAAGTTTGCAAAATATCAAGCTCCACAAAACGAAAACGATTTATCTATGCAAAATTCAATAGAATTTGTGAAAATGACTTTAATACAAAACGATTTAGAATCAAAAGACACAGAAAATACTGATAACAAATAACATAGTAATGAACGATATAACATTTGCAAATAAAGAATATTTCTGGTTGTTTCTTATCTATATACCAATATTATTTTGGTACATATGGCGATTAAAAAAATCAGTCGCGTCTATGAAAATTACCTCTTTAAGTCCGTTTAAAAATAATAAACCTCCTTTTAGGTATATTCTACGTCATTTTTTATTCACGTTGAAACTAGTCGCTATTGCGCTAATTATTACTTCTCTAGCCAGACCTCAAAGTTCTACAAAATGGGAGGATCAAAAAATTGAAGGTGTAGATATTATGATTGCATTGGACGTGAGTGGAAGCATGCTTGCCGAAGACTTTACTCCTAATAGAATCGAAGCAGCAAAAGATATTGGAATCGAATTTGTTTCGAGCAGAGATAATGATAGATTAGGACTTGTTGTTTTTGCTGGCGAAACATACACCCAATGCCCCTTGACTATTGATAAGGCAAGATTGATGAACCTTTTTTCTGAAGTAAAAAGCGGAATAATCGAAGACGGAACAGCTATTGGAATGGGGCTAGCAAATGCAGTAAACAGACTCAAAGATTCAAAATCTATAAGCAAAGTCATTATTTTACTGACCGATGGTGTAAATAACTCAGGTAAAATATCTCCACTTGCTGCAACAGAACTTGCTACTGAATATGGAATAAGAGTGTATACTATAGGTATTGGCAAAAATGGAACCGCACCCTACCCTTTTCAAACACCTTTTGGGGTTCAATACCAAAATGTAGATGTAAATATCGACGAAGATGTCCTTCAAGAAATCGCAAAACAAACTGGAGGTAAATATTTTAGAGCAACAAACAACAGTACATTAAAAGAAATTTACACACAAATTGATGCACTTGAAAAAACACAA
Source organism: uncultured Bacteroidales bacterium (assembly GCA_964368115.1). Lineage (GTDB taxonomy): Bacteria > Bacteroidota > Bacteroidia > Bacteroidales > ML635J-15 > Bact-19. The sequence goes on along the minus strand of CAYJBL010000009.1, from coordinate 9,605 downwards.
CTTGAAGTTAGGTCGTACACAAAACTACACGAAGAATTTAGATTATTAATGTTAATTGCATTTGGGCTTATTGTTTTCGAACAAATACTAAAAATGACAATTCTAAAAAATGTATTTTAATATGTTTAGATTTCAAGAACCTATATACTTATGGCTTTGCCTTATATCACTAGTTATATTGGCATTGTTTTTTATTTCTGAATTAATCCGAAATAAAAAAATATCCAAAATTGGCGATAAACGACTATTAAATATGCTAATTCCTGAGACAAGTTATCCATTTCACTAGCAAGACCTCAATTTGGATCAAAAATAAAAGAAGTTGTACGAAAAGGTGTCGAAATTGTTGTAGCTCTAGATGTTTCAAACTCTATGCTAGCCGAAGACATTAAACCTAATAGATTATCAAATTCAAAAAAGATTATTGAACGAATTATTAGCAAACTCAATAACGATAAATTCGGATTAGTAGTTTTTGCTGGTGATGCTTTCATTCAAATGCCTATTACACAAGATGTAAGATCTGCATATATGTTTCTTTCCACAATAAATACAGAAATTGTTCCTATTCAAGGAACTGCCGTAGGTAAAGCCCTCGAAATTGCATCAAAATCGTTTACTAGCGATAATGAAATTTCAAAAATAATTATACTAATTACTGATGGAGAAAACCATGAAGACGATGCCTTAGAAGTTGCAAAAAATCTAAAAACCGAAAACATCAATATATTCACAGTTGGAGTCGGCTCCCCCAATGGAGCTCCAATTCCTAACAAAAAAAGAGGCGGATTTATTAAAGATAAAGATGGAAATACGGTAATGTCAAACCTCGATGAAAAAACTTTAATAGAAATTGCAAATACGACAAATGGAATTTATGTTCGTGCAGATAATTCATCTTCTGCCGTAGATAATATACTTGCTGAACTAAATAAAATGCAAAAGGGCGAAGTACTAAAACAAGATTTCTCTGAATATGATGAACAATTTCAATACTTTGCCTTATTTGCCTTATTTTTACTATTGCTTGATTTACTTATAAGCGAACGAAAAAATAGTATAATTAGTAAAATCGACTTGTTTAAACAAAAAAACAAATAACAGATGAAAAATATTACCATACTCATAGGACTTAAAGCAATATTAAGCATTCTAATCACAATCATATCTCATAATATATTTGCACAAAACGAACGCAAAATCATTCGAGAAGGTAATGATCATTACAAAAATAAAATCTACAACGAGGCGACAAGATCATTTGAAAAAGCCTACGAATTAAAACCAGAACAACATGAACTATTAAACAATATTTCTGCTTCACAATATAGAAATGGAGAATTTAACAAAGCTGCTACAACTTACGAAAACATTCAAAATTTGATGGGGACACCTCAACAAAAAGCAGATGCTTTCTACAATTTAGGAAACTCATACTTGCAAGCTGCAGAATATGACAAAAGTATTAATGCATACCGCAATGCACTTAGAATGGACCCTAACCATGATAAAAGCAGATACAATATGTCTGTAGCGACTAAAATTCAGCAGCAGCAACAGCAACAGCAAGGCGACGGAAAAAATCAAGAAGATCAAAAGAACCAAGATCAAGAAAATAAAGATCAAAATCAACAAAAGAACGAGAATAAGCAAAACAACGATAAAGAAAACAAAGGACAAGAGCAAGAGCAAAAAGTATCTCGTGAGGAAATGGAAAAATTTCTTCAGTCACTAGAACAAGAAGAAAAAAGAGTTCAAGAAAAAGTCAAGAAAG
>CAYJBL010000009.1:0-7821 GCA_964368115.1 uncultured Bacteroidales bacterium | reverse complement strand
TTTAAGTCACAACAACGTAAAGTTGAAAAAGAGTGGTAACAAACATTTTACTGATTCTTCTTCTTAAATGGGTTAAGTTATGGCATAAAGCCTGCTTTTATTAGAAATATATTCATTAACTTTGCATCAAATCAAAATTATTGCATAGCTATGACTGACATTACTCCTATTATTCAACCTATAGATAGAGATTTGTTAATATCCGAATTGACTAAAGACAAATTATTGCGTTTGTCTAACTACGGAAATAACGAAATATATGTTTTCAGCCACAAAGAGTCGCCAAACCTTATGAAAGAAGTTGGACGTCTACGCGAACTTTCGTTTAGAGCTGCAGGTGGAGGCACTGGAAAAGAAATAGATATAGATATATACGACACAGCAGAAAATCCATACCTCCAACTTATAGTATGGGATCCCGAAGATTTAGAAATTATTGGTGGATACCGTTTTATTTCGGGAAGACCTACACTCGACTCTCCTGAAACCAAACTTGCAACTGCTCACCTATTCAATTTTTCCGACGAATTTATTAATGATTACTTACCATACACCATAGAACTTGGACGATCATTTGTTCAGCCAAGGTACCAAAATGGAACAAACACAAGAAAAGGGGTATTTGCTCTTGATAACCTTTGGGATGGACTAGGCGCACTTGTTGTTGAATATCCCAACATAAAATATTTTTTCGGAAAAGTTACTATGTATGGCCATTTTGACTTAACTGCTAGAAATTATATCCTTAGTTTTCTTCACATATATTTCCCAGATAATCGCAAACTAATTACACCAAAACACCCACTAGATTTTGACTTTGAGAATTCGAAGAAGCCATTTATTCAAAACGATTATGACGCAGACTACAAACTTTTAAATAATCTGCTAAAAGAACGAAACGAAAGAATCCCAGCTCTAATATCAGCATATATTTCTTTATCTAAAGATTGTTTGACTTTTGGAACTGCAATAAACGACCATTTTGGTCATGTTGAAGAAACTGGACTACTAATAGAAATAAGCAAAATTAATGAGCAAAAAAAAGATCGATACATTAATACTTATAATAAAGTTATTAATTTAGAGCATCTTTTTCCTTCAAAAATAAAATAACACTTTAAATATTGTATGTTTCCAAGACTCGGCATATTTCTATACCTCATAATGTTATCGCACTTATTTTTCGCACAAAATCTAGTTCCTAACAATAGTTTTGAGAATGCTTGGTCTTGCCCATATTCTTTCGTAACAACGCCAATAGCAAAACCTTACCCAAACTGGATAAACCCAAACAGAGGAACTCCAGATCTTTTACACGTTTGTAGCACCCTTGATGCTGGCGTTCCTGATAACTTTGCTGGCTCAATGTATCCCAACGAAGGAGCCGCATACGCTGGAATTATTTTAAGAGAAAGTTTTGGGGATAACAAACGTAAAGAAAATGCGACATCACGCGAGTATATTCAAACAGAATTATCCTCTCCTCTTAGAAGCGATAAATTGTACTGCGCTAAGCTATTTTATGCCAACTCATCTAAATCGATGTATGCTGTAGATGCACTAGGAATTACTCTTACACGTGAAAAAATCAACACCAAAAATGCAGAACAAATAATACAAATGCCACAAATTATTAATAAACCCGAACACATTATGTCTAATAATGATTATTGGGAAGAACTATGCGGCGTTTATCGTGCAAAAGGAAATGAGATTTACCTTACTATTGGAAATTTTTGGGATAACTCACAAACAAACTATTTACAAAATACTCATGAAACAGTTGACTCTAGCTTTAGCTTTGCGTACTACTATATCGATAATGTAAAAGTTTTTGAAATTGAGAATACGTTTGAGTGTGGCTGCTTAAATAATCTTTCGTATGGATCTGATTATTTAGCAGACAATTATAACCCCGAAACTGGCTATAACGACCTAGACATTTCAAATAATAATCACGATTCAAACAATCAACTTGCCTCAAATTTTGACAATGAGACTGCTAACAATAGCAATAATCAGAATAAAAATAATAGCAATAGCGATAACAATAATTCAAGCAACGACAACACGGATAACTCCAATAAGTTTGATACAAATAACAATAATGGCATTTTAGAAAAAGCAAATAAATTCGGAATAACAGAGAAGTCCGAAATAAATATTAATGCTTTTGAAAATCTTAACATAGGAGATAAATTCAAACTCAATAAAATATTTTTTGAATTTAATTCTTCCGAACTAATTGCTGTTTCATTTGTCGAACTAGATAGACTTCATGAAATACTCACAAACAAACCCAATTTACACATTGAAATTCACGGACATACAGATAATATCGGAAAAACATCATACAACAATAAGTTATCAGAAAACAGAGCTAAAGCCGTATATGAATATCTCATAAAAAAGGGCATTAACAAAACTAAAATAAAATATAAAGGCTTTGGTAGCAGTGTTCCAATTGCCGATAATAACACAGAAATTGGAAGACAATTAAACAGAAGAGTCGAAATTGTAATTTCTGAGTTTTAATTTCACTTTTTTTTGTATATTTACAAAAATTTTCATTTACAAACTATGGATATATATAAATCTGTATACAACTTAATTATCGATAACGACTGTGTAATAATTCCAAATTTTGGTGGATTTGTTGCAAATTATTGTGAAGCTAAAATTGATATACGAAATCAAGAATTTTATCCTCCTAGCAAACAAATTGCATTCAACGAAGCACTTCGCAATAACGATGGTCTCCTTGTAAATTATATTTGTAAAATTTACAAGGCAAGTTGGGATGAAGCAAATGCATCAATCAATCGCTTCGTAAGCGATATTAGTAACCAACTAAATAGTGGGGTAAGTGTAAAATTTAATAAACTTGGAAGTTTTAGCAATATATCTGGAAATCTTGTGTTCACACCTAAACTTGAACACAACCTACTAGAAACTTCGTTTGGATTAAATAGCTTTAATTTCCCATTACTTAAATCTGATAAACAAATAACAAATTTCACTACTTCTACTAACGATAATAAACGCGCAAAAAAATCTAATCTGAAGCCTATTATTTATAGTCTAACTGCTGCTGCTGCAATAGCCGGATTTGTTTTCATCAGTGTCGATTTTAATAATCTCACAAATAGTAGTAGCAATATAGAAACAGCAAACATTCTACCTATTGATACCGACAACAATAATATAGAAGTAAGTGAAAATATATTAGACAATACTAGCTCAACAGAAACTACCACTGAAATAATAGCTGAAAAACCATCTATTTCTACTATAACAGATGAAAAGCATGCTACAGTTGAACCTGAAGAAATAATAGTAAAAACACCGTCAACTACAATAATTACAAATTCAGAAATTAACCGTGACATTCATGTTATCGCTGGTAGCTTTAAAAGTCAAAAAAACGCAAAAAAACTACAAGATTCTCTTATTAGATCCGGTCATAATGCTCAAATTATCTACTCTAATAAAAATATGTATAGAGTTTCAATTAAATCTTTTGCGAATAAAAACACTGCTTTAGCTGAACTAAGCTCATTAAAAGAAAGTGCGAATAATCATTCTCTTTGGATTTTATTCTAATTCCTCTACATCAAGCAGATTTCATATTCAAAACACCTAACAATTAGAGAAGGATATTCTACTATTTGCTCTATTTTATTTCTTAAACTTAACCTAAATTTGTTAATATCTCATCTCAAATTTATACAATAAACATTTGATATTATTGTACCTTTGCTTTATGGCGGAAGAATCTGTAAATACAGCTGCAAATTACTCAGAAGACAGCATTAAAACCCTTGAATGGCAGGAACATATACGTAAGCGTCCTGGTATGTATATCGGAAAACTTGGAGACGGAAAATCTCGCGACGACGGTATATATGTTTTAATCAAAGAAGTGGTTGATAACTCAATTGATGAATTTGCTATGGGACACGGCAAAACCATTGAAATCAAACTTGAAAATAACACAATTTCTATTCGTGACTTTGGACGTGGAATTCCTTTAGGAAAACTTACCGAAGTCGTTTCGAGGATGAACACTGGGGCTAAATATGATTCTAAAGTATTTAAAAAATCTGTTGGGCTAAATGGTGTTGGGATAAAAGCAGTAAACGCATTATCCGAAAGTTTTAGTATCTGCTCCCATAGAGATGGAGAAAAGAAAACTGCAACATTTGCAGAAGGGAAAATAATTTCGGAGTCACAACTAGAACCAACAGACCAAGTTAACGGAACTCTTGTAATTTTCAAACCAGATGCAGAAGTTTTTGGTAAATATTCGTTTATCAACGATTTTATTGAACCAATGCTTCGCAATTATGTTTACTTAAATACTGGTCTAATTATTAATTATAATGGAACAAAATACCATTCGCGCAATGGTCTACTAGACTTACTACAAGAAAATTTAAATCAAGAAAGCCTATATCCTATAATTCATTTAAAAGACGAAGATTTTGAGATTGCTATAACTCACGCCAGCCAATACAACGAAGAATACCACTCTTTTGTTAATGGACAAAACACTACTCAAGGTGGTACTCACTTAAGTATATTCAGAGAAGCGTACGTAAAAGTTGTTAGAGATTTTTATCAAAAAAACTTTGACGCTTCAGATATTCGTCAATCAATTATAGCAGCAATAAGCATCAAGATTGAAGAGCCAATATTCGAATCTCAAACGAAAACAAAATTAGGCTCCAAAGATATGAGTCCAAATGGTGTTTCTATAAGAAACTATATTTTCGATTTTATGAAAAAATTAGACGATTTCCTTCATAAAAATCCATCTCATGCAGAAGTTTTATTAAAGAAAATACAAGAATCTGAAAAAGAAAGAAAAGCCATTGCTGACGTAAAAAAGATAGCTAAAGAAAGAGCTAAAAAAGTTAGTCTCCACAATAAAAAATTACGCGATTGCAGAGTACACTATAACTCGAATCACGAGCGAAGATTCGAAACTACAATCTTCATAACAGAGGGAGACTCTGCTAGTGGATCAATAACAAAATCCCGCGATGTTAACACTCAAGCCGTATTTAGCCTAAAAGGGAAACCATATAATAGCTTTGGGAAGACAAAGAAAATTGTTTATGAAAATGAAGAGTTTAACCTTTTACAAGCTGCACTAAATATTGAGGAAGGAATAGAAAATATCAGATACCAAAATGTTGTAATTGCTACAGATGCTGATGTTGATGGAATGCATATTAGATTACTACTGATCACTTTCTTTCTACAATTCTTTCCAGAATTACTGAAAAATGGACATCTTTTTATTCTTGAAACTCCTTTGTTTAGAGTAAGAAATAAAAAAGAAACCATATATTGTTACGACGAGATAGAAAAAGAAGAGGCTATTAAAAAGTTAAAAAACAATCCCGAAATCACCCGTTTTAAAGGGCTTGGAGAAATTTCACCAAATGAATTCAAAAATTTTATCGGGAAAGATATAAAATTAGAACCTGTAACGCTCTCAAAAGCAGACAATATCAATCAACTGCTTGAGTTTTACATGGGCACAAATACACCTGATAGACAAGATTTTATCATTACAAATTTACGTGTAGAGGAAGATATTTAATCTGTAAATTATGAACGAAGAAAACATAACAAATACTGAACATCAAGAAATTGACCCAGTAGAATCAAAGAACGAAACTGCAAAAATTACTCGTTTAAATGGTCTATACAAAGACTGGTTTCTTGATTATGCATCGTACGTAATTTTAGAAAGAGCAGTTCCTCATGTTTACGATGGATTAAAGCCTGTACACCGTAGAATACTACATTCTATGAAGCAACTTGACGACGGTAGATACAACAAAGTTGCAAATATCGTTGGTCATACTATGCAATATCACCCACACGGTGACGCGTCAATTGCAGATGCACTTGTCCAACTTGGGCAAAAAGATTTACTAATTGACACACAAGGAAATTGGGGAAATATCCTTACTGGAGATAGAGCGGCTGCTTCAAGATATATTGAAGCTAGACTTTCACCTTTTGCTTTAGATGTTGTATTTAATGCAAAAACAACATTTTGGAGATCGTCATACGACGGAAGAAATAAAGAACCAATAACCTTACCTGTAAAATTTCCGCTTTTATTGGCCTTAGGTGTAGAAGGGATTGCTGTAGGACTTGCAACAAAAATACTTCCACACAACTTTATCGAACTTATTGATGCATGTATTTCTAGTCTGAGAGACGAACCTTTCGAATTATATCCTGATTTTGCTACAGGTGGATTTGCTGATTTTTCGAGATACAATAGCGGATCGCGCGGTGGTAGAGCAAGAGTAAGAGCTCGAATTGACAAAATTGATAAGAAAACTCTCGCAATCAAAGAAATTACCTTTGGAGAAACAACAACATCAATAATTGAATCAATAATTCAAGCAAGCGACAAAAACAAAATTAAAATTAAAAAAATTGACGACAACACTGCAGACGAAGTTGAAATATTGATTCATCTTCCCAGTGGTGTTTCGACCGATACTACAATTGACGCGCTATACGCCTTTACAAAATGTGAAGTCTCAATACCAACTTATGCATGCGTAATTGAAGAAGATAAACCTCGTTTTGCTAGTGTAACCGAAATTTTACAATTATCTGTTTATAATACTGTAAATCTTCTTAAGCAAGAACTTCTTATTCAAAAATCAGAATTAGAAGAGTCGTTTCTTATTCAATCTCTTGAAAAATGGTTTATTGAAAAACGTATTTATAAAGAAAGTAAATACGAAAACTCAAAAACTACTGATGAAGCTTTAGAATTTATTCATTCGAAACTTATCGAACAAAAATTAAATCTAATCAGAGAAGTAACAAAAGATGATTTATTGAAATTATTAGAGATCCGAATGAAGCGCATTCTAAAGTTTAATACAGATAAAGCTGCTGAAGATTTACTAAAAATATTAGATGAAATAAAGAAAATACAGCACCATCTCGACAATCTAGTAGACTATGCAATTGACTATTATAAAAGAATAAAGGAAAAATACGGAAAAGGTAGAGAACGAAAAACAGAAATAAGAAACTTCGACACTATTGACACTGCAAAAGTTGCAATAGCCAATGAAAAACTATATGCAAACTACAAAGAAGGTTTTGTTGGCACCGGACTTAAGAAAGAAGAATACATTTGCGAATGCTCTGATATTGATGACATTATCGTATTTAGAAAAAATGGTACTTTTACTGTATCAAAAGTAACAGACAAGGCCTTTTTCGGGAAAGACATTATACACGTTGCAGTATTTCTAAAAAACGACAAAAGAACAATATATAATGTAATATATAGAGATGGACGCTCTAGCACATCTTACATTAAACGATTTGCAGTTACTGGTATCACTCGAGATAAAGAATATGATATAACTAAAGGGAACGAAGGTTCAAAAATTTTATATTTCACAGCAAATCCAAATGGCGAAGCCGAAATTATTAAAGTATTCTTTAAACCTAAACCTAAACTAAGAAAGTTGATTTCCGAAGAAGATTTCAAGAACTATGCTATCAAAGGAAGAGCCGCACAAGGAAACATGCTCTCAAGAAACGATATTCATAAAATTTCACTCAAAGAAGAGGGAATATCTACACTCGGCGGACTAAAAGTTTGGTTCGACGACGAAGTTCTTAGATTAAATAGCGATAACAGAGGAACATACATTGGAGAATTTTCTGGCGATGATAAAATTCTTGTAATTTATAATGATGGATCGTGCCAACTTACAAATTTTGACCTATCAAACCACTATCACGAAAATATTAAAATAATTG
>CAYJBL010000008.1:17915-19593 GCA_964368115.1 uncultured Bacteroidales bacterium | reverse complement strand
AATTATATTCAAGTTCGTATTCTCTATAATACCAATATAGGACTCTAAGCCGTCATGTGTGTCAACAAAATAAAAATTTGACTTTGATATTTTAACACCATATCTACTAATGTTTTCTTGAAAATAATCATTGCAATTAACAAGTTCCATATTTGGTTCCAACAATAAACTATCATGTTGACCACAAATTGTTACATACAAATCATACTTATCTGATTGCCTTTTCGATTGAACTATACTATCTATTTGTTGATAGATATTTGTAAAATCATCATCTATATTTGCTTCTATCTGCTCTTTCTTACTATTTATTTCATCATTTATCTGTTTGAAAAAATATTTTGCCCTTATGTCTCTATCTGCTATCAAGCTAGACACAAACACTTCATATTCATCAAATTCTTTAAAGCTTGCCAGCCTTATCAAACTGTTCGAAATAATTAATGAAAGTAAAAATAGAATCAAAATTTTCATCAAAAATTGAGGCTTTAATTTTAAGGCCATATTACATACTGCAGACCATAAAACTGACCATAGTAAACTATAGTAAAGTTGTTGCCATGATGAAGAAGTATACTCGCTTGCGAAAAAATATAAATAAATAAATTGAATAAAAATAAATGCATACAGCCAAACTTTGAGTATATAGTTTTTAAATATTTTTATCAATTTGTAAAATATTAAAATATAACTCACTATTATTACTGTAGCTAACAATATTGCAGTTAACTGATAAGCATCGATTGGTAAGATATTATTAAATGAAAACGATAAAGTCGAATTTATAACAATATCATAATATAGCTTAGCTACGTATCTTACAACACATGTCATAAATACTACAATTGCAGCACTTATTATCAATTTAGTTGCTTTACTTTTTTTCAAATTTATTATAGGATTATACTCCTTTAAAAATGCTATAGAAAATATTAATAGAATAATTCCACTTAAGATGAAATCTGCTAAAGATGGATTCAAACATGATTGTGCAAACAAAAATGGACTAAATAGTTTAAAATTCTGAAAATCTATAAAATACGAATAATACAACATTAAGAATCTGAGCACAGACATTATAAGTACTAATATTATTAGCCATAACAAATTATATCGAGGATATTTCCTACAACAAAATAATAAGCTAATATATAGAACTGCTAGCAACATAATTATATTGAATACTTTCAGAACGTGTTTTATTGTTAAAACATCATATTCTTTTTGTTGATCTGGAAATATATAAAAATGTGATTCTCCATCTCTTATATTTATTCTTTTACTATTTTCAGCAGAATCTATACTTAATAATACATCTTTTTGAATATTTAAATCTTCAGGATATGCATTTTTGAGAATTTTATTTTCATGAACATACTCTCTTTTTATTCGATAAAGTAATACTAAATGCCAATTATCTCCTTCTACTGCATGGCACATATAGCAACCATTATTTAAAAAGATTAAGCGCTCGTCAAAGAAATTGACTGTTGTACTTGTTGGTAAAGGAATACTATTTGTTGTCCAATATTTTAACTCATAATTTTCGTAATAAAAATATCCTTTACCTTCACTATTAAATAGTTCATCTTTATCAACATAAAAATATTGTTTTAATTTCTCTGGATCAGAAATATAATTATTTACGATAAAATCGGCTTGCTGCTTTAAGCTTAAG
>CAYJBL010000008.1:17595-17905 GCA_964368115.1 uncultured Bacteroidales bacterium | reverse complement strand
AATTCATTATTTATGTGTTCTTCAATATATTCGATATCAACATCTGCTTTTTTAAAGTCATATAACGTATAATCCAACGTATATGACAGTATAAATGAAGTTAGAAGTACAAGTACTAATATTAATATATGTTTTAGTTTAATTTTCATTCTATTAGTTAATCATGATGATATGGCGTATTATTTATTATTGAAAATGCTCGATACAATTGTTCAGCAAATATTGCCCTTATTATTTGGTGTGAGAATGTCATTCGAGATAGCGACAATTTAATATTTGCCCTACTATATACTTTGTCATCAAAACCATA
>CAYJBL010000008.1:16291-17585 GCA_964368115.1 uncultured Bacteroidales bacterium | reverse complement strand
CATATGGCCCTCCTACTACAAAAACCATTCTCTTCACTGTTGAGTCTATTTTTTTGCTTAAAAAATCGGCAAATTCCCTTGACGTATACTCTGTTCCATTTTCGTCAAGCAAAACTAGATAGTCTGTAGGCATACATTCTAAAAGTATTTTTTCTCCTTCTAATCGTTTTTGCTCTAAATCACTCAATTTTGACGTATTCTTAATATCTCGAATAAACTTATAATCTATTTTACAATACCTTTTAATCCGTTTTAAATAATCATCTACGATTTGTTCAATATATACCTTGTCTGTCTTGCCTATTACTAAAAATAAAATATTCATATTTATTAAAAAAAACTGTCCGAAAGATACTCGAAAGATTTTAATTATTTTTAATATTGCAAAACGAATATTCAATAAAATAATAGTGCTCGACAAATAAAGTACAACTATCAAAAATAATAACTATGAAATTCATTAAATTATTACTTGTAACTATCTTATTTTATAGCTCGGCTCAAGCCAACAATGTAAATACTATTGACATTCCTCAAAAAATATTTGACGCTACAAAAGTTGGAAATGCTATAGAACTAGCTAAATTCTTCAATTCCTCTATTGAACTTATTCTTATAGATAAAGAAGATATATATAGTAAACAGCAAGCCGAACAAATTTTAAAAAACTTTTTTGACCAGATTCAAATAAAATCTTTTACGCTTTTACATCAAGGTGGTAACTCTCCTGTAAATTACGCGATTGCTAACATTGAAACAACAACTGGTAAAATTTATAGAGTATACTATCTTGTTAAGGAAAATACAGATAAACCACTTATTCATCAATTGCGAATAGAAGAAGAATGATCCCAAAAGAGTATCTAATTGAATTAATTGAACGAGCATACAACGAAGATATAGGTAACGGAGACCATTCTTCATTGTGTTGTATCGATAAGTCTGTACATGGGAAAGCAGCATTAATTGCTAAAGAAAAAGGCATAATTGCAGGGCTAGAAGTTGCAAAAGAGATATGTGAATATTTTTCACCTAGCTTACATCTTGATATTTTACAAAACGATGGAAATATTGTTAGATCAAATGATATTATACTATATATTAATGGCCCGCAACTAGATATCTTAACTTGCGAAAGAACGCTTCTCAACTTTTTGCAGCGAATGAGTGGCATTGCTACAGAAACCTATAAGTACGTAAATAAACTTGATGGACTAAAAACTAAAGTTCTTGATACTCGAAAAACAACGCCTGGTCTTAGATTAATTGAAAAAGAGGCTGTTAAAATTGGTGG
>CAYJBL010000008.1:14866-16239 GCA_964368115.1 uncultured Bacteroidales bacterium | reverse complement strand
ATAATCATATTGACTTTGCTGGTAGTATAGAAAAAGCTATTACTATGGCAAATAATTATATCAGAACAAATGATCTGAATATAAAAATTGAAATAGAAACCAGAAGTATCGATGATGTTAAAGAAGTTTTACGTGTTGGAAATATCCATCGCATAATGTTCGATAACTTTAGCATTCCCGACACAAAACTTGCTGTTGAAATTGTAAATGGCAAATACGAAACAGAATCTAGTGGAGGAATTAGCTACGATACTATTCGAAACTACGCTGAATGTGGCGTCGATTACATTTCTATTGGTGCACTTACTCACCAAATCAAAAGCCTTGATTTAAGCCTAATTGCAATAAAATAACAAAAAAAGAAGCCTGTATCACTACAGGCCTCCCCAAATTATTACTACTATGTTATGAAAAATGTATTCGCTATATCTATAACAATAATGATGCCAAAAATACATTTTTCAATAAAAAATAAAAAAAAGTAATATTTATTGAAAATTAGATATTCCTCTAAATTGTTAACAAAAAATCATCAACACATAATTAAAGATAATTCTCTAATAATTAAGTTTGTAAAAAAAAGCTATGCAAAATATAGAGACATATATTAATTTTCATACCGACATTTCTCAGAAACAAATCAAGAACACATTACTATTATTTCATGACGGAGCTACCATTCCTTTTATCGCAAGATATAGAAAGGAAAAAACTGGAAACCTCAACGAAGAGCAAATCGAATTAATTCAGAAATACGAAAAATTGTTTTCTGAAATATCAAAACGCAAAGAAACAATTATTGCTAATATCGAGAAGCTAGGCGAACTAAATAGTACTCTGAAAAAACAAATCGATTCTAGTTGGGATATTAACGAGCTAGAAGATATATACCTACCTTATAAACCAAAAAAGAAAACTCGAGCTTCTATTGCAAAAGATAAAGGACTAGAACCTTTAGCTATAAGCATATATAAACAAAACGATACTGATATAAAACAACTTATCGCCCCATATTTAAATGCTGACGTAAAAACTACCAAAGAAGCACTACAAGGTGTAAATGACATTATTGCAGAAAAAGTAAACGAAAATTCTCAAGCTCGAGAAAAAATCAGAAACTTATTCGCAAAAGAAGCTATACTTACATCTAAAGTAATAAAATCGAAAATTCAAGAAGCTGAAAAGTACAAAGACTATTTTGACTATTCTCAAGAACTAAAAAAGATCCCTTCACACAGATTATTAGCAATAAGAAGAGGTGAAAATGAAGGATTCCTTAGGGTTGATATTTCACCAGAATCTGAGAATGCTTTTTATCTATTAAAAAAACTGTTCATTAGCTCAAAAAACATTCTTTCAAAGATTGTAGAAAG
>CAYJBL010000008.1:0-14856 GCA_964368115.1 uncultured Bacteroidales bacterium | reverse complement strand
GTGCTGTTGAGGATTCATACACAAGACTAATTAAGCCTTCTATTGAAAATGATTTTTCTAATTCTAGTAAAAAAAATGCAGATACACTTGCTATTGAAGTATTTTCTAAAAACCTAAAACAATTACTATTAGCTCCACCATTAGGACAGGTAAGAATTTTAGGAATTGACCCAGGTTACAGAACTGGGTGCAAAATTGTCTGTATCGATGAAAAAGGAGATTTACTACACAACGAAAATATTTATCCACACAAACCTCAGGAAGAGACTGCTAATGCAATCAAAAAATTAAACTCTCTGGTTTCCAGTTTTAAAATAGATGCTATTGCTATTGGCAATGGAACAGCCTCCAGAGAAACCGAAAGTCTCGTTAAAAGAATAAAATTTGACCGAGAAATTAAAATATTTATCGTAAGTGAAGACGGTGCATCTATTTACTCTGCATCTAGTACTGCTAGAGAGGAGTTCCCTCAATATGATGTAACTGTTAGAGGAGCTATTTCTATTGCACGACGACTAATGGATCCACTTGCAGAACTTGTAAAAATAGATTCTAAATCTATTGGAGTTGGGCAGTATCAGCATGATGTTGACCAAAAATTACTCAAAGAAAGCCTAGACCGTGTAGTTGAATCTGCCGTAAATAGTGTTGGTGTTAACCTTAATACCGCCAGCAAACATTTACTAACTTATGTCTCTGGCTTAGGTCCTGTTTTAGCCCAAAATATTGTTGATTACAGAAAACAAAATGGCGAATTTAAATCTCGTAAAGAACTGCTAAAAGTTCCAAAACTTGGTCCAAAGGCTTTTGAACAAGCTGCAGGATTTTTAAGAATCCCTAATGCAAAAAATCCATTAGATAACACTGCTGTACACCCAGAATCTTATAATATTGTCGAGAAAATTTCGTCCGATCTAAAGCTATCTATTCCAGAACTCATTGATGATAAAACCAAAATTAAGAATATTGATATTAATAAATATGTTTCCAACGAATTTGGATTACTTAGCCTACAAGACATTATTAACGAACTAGAAAAACCCAATCGAGATATTAGAAAAACAGTAAAAGTTTTAGAGTTCGATAAATCTATTTATAAAATTGAAGACCTACGCGAAGGCATGGAAGTACCTGGAATTGTCACTAATGTAACCAATTTTGGAGCATTTGTAGATATTGGCATTAAAGAAAAAGGATTACTACATATTTCCGAAATGGCAGACAAATTCGTTTCCGACCCTACAGAAATTGTTAACCTCCACCAGCACTTAAAAGTGAAAGTTATTAGCATTGATATAGAACGAAAGAGAATACAACTATCTATAAAAAATATTTTGCAAGAGTAAATCGCTTTTTATTAACAAAATAAAACATGGTGCAAGTTCGACAAAACTCTATTTTGCTACTAACACACCATGTTTATTTTTCTTTTCACCTTTATTGCAAGGATAAGACACTTAATCTGTTTATTGGTCGACCTCCATCTTGCCTATAAACTAGAGCACACGAACCACGCGGAAGCCTATGTCGAGGCCGCGAATCGTAGGATTAGTCCTGTTACGAAAAGCAGAACGGCAATCGAGCGCATGGCGGCTCCAGCTACCGCCACGCTCCACTCGGGCCGAGCCTGTTTCTGGTCCCGTAGGGTTGCTGGTTGGGCTATTGCTATAATAATTACTATCATACCAATCCGAACACCATTCTCTAACATTTCCACTCATATCGTAAATACCTAATTCGTTTGCTTGTTTTCCTCCTACCTCATGTGTTTGCATACCACTATTGTAACTATGCCATGCTACATCATCAATAGTATTACTCCCAGAATAAAGATAGCCTTTGCTTTTATTGCCACCTCGTGCCGCAAACTCCCATTCTGCTTCGGTTGGCAGTCTAAATGTTTTACCTGTTGCAGCATTTAAGGCGGTAATAAATTCTTGTACTTCGTACCACGAAACCCTCTCTACTGGACGTTGTAAATTACCAGTAAAATAACTTGGATTACTGCCCATTACCGCTTGCCACAATTCTTGTGTTACTTCTGTTTCTCCTATATAATAACCATCTAAAGTCACTTGATGGACAGGTTGTTCATCACTATCACCATTTACGCTACCCATACTAAATGTTCCACCTTCAACAGGTATCATAACAAAACTGACACCATTTACTTCTATAGTTTCGTACAAATCAATTTCAAACATCATTGTAAAATCTTCGTCTACATTTTGTATTTGAGTTATCACATTGCTTGTGTAAGATTGCCCATCAATGTTTGTATAGCCAGTATATGTAAATTCATCGCCAAGCTCAAATATATTTTCGGTACTGGCTTTTAGTTGGAGCTCCGTTTCTTGTGCCGTAGCAGAAGCTATTTGCAAAATAGAGTTACGACCACCATTTCCTGTATTTATTAATTTTGAAGTACTTATCCCTAACTCACTTATTGCTCTCACAATGTAGATTGTTGGCTGCAACAAACTTACCTCATAAGTACAAATACCTCTGTTCAAATTCTCATCTGTGGCGGTAATAAACTTGCCGTTAATATCGGTAATTTGCAAACGCACATTGCCTGCTTGTGGCATACTAAGTTCAAATTGCGCTACGCCATCAAAAGGATTTGGACGTACTGCCGAAATTCCAAACTCAATTGCAGTTTGCTCCATACCAATACTCGACGTTAAATATGGCATATTCAATACAGTATCGGGATAATAAATTGTTTCTTCCCAATTGCGTGTATTATTTCTAATTACGACACTATCCAACTTAATATAAGTTGCATCGTCGTTTTCTCCTGTAAATCGCAGCGTTATACTTTGTGATTTTGCTACACTCATTAGCCCTATTGCAAGGACTACTAATATTAAAATTTTCTTCATATTATTAATTCGTATTTTTTATTTCGCATAAGCCCCACAATGGCATTTAATAATTTTTAATGTTTTCGCACTTGCTTGTTGAATCTACCATCTGTTCTGAGATCTTGCTACCCAACACTCAAATAAGTAAGCCCACGCTGACACGTGAGCGTCTCTACTTTCTTCTTGAGTGTTTGAAATTTGCGAAGTTTCAGAACAAGAATAAAGCTAAACGCTTTTTATGTTTTCGTGCTATTACAGCACTGTTAAATTTTTATCTTTTGCTTTTTATTTCTCCATAGGCATTATGTATTAGTTTATAATTACATACAAAAGTAATTCTAATTTAACATTTTACAATAGGTTACTTAGAATATTTTAGTTTTAAAAAAAAAATTGAATATCTGCATTCTAGTCCGTGCCGTCATTGCGAGGAGCATACGACGTGGCAATATCTAAGACATGCACAATACAAAATAATTAACCCGAATGTAAAGCATTCACCTTGCTAGCCGAGCGGATTGGCGTTAAGGAAAAACGTGCCGTCATTGCGAGGAGCGCAGCGACGCGGCAATCTTTGGAGGTACGTTCTACCCAAGTATTAAGAAAAAAGAACAGATCGCCACACTTCGTTCGCGATGACGGTTCTGATTGGGATTCTCCTACGTGCCGTCATTGCGAGGAGCACAACAACGCGGCAATCTCTAAGACATGCACAATACAAAATAATCAACCGAATGCAAAGCATTCACCGCTTTAGCCGCATCAGCGGATTGGCGCTAAGAAATTTGCTAAGTGAAGCGGTTAAACGAAAAAGCTGTTTGAGCAAAGCGAGTTCTTTTTTGTCAGCGGAACGAAGTAAATTTTAGACAAAGACGGTTCAGCGGCAAACGTTTTTGCATACTTTTTTCGTTTTAAAAAAGTATGTGCCTGTCTGGCATAAAGACGAAACGAATGTTATATTGCAAGCCAAAAGAACAGATCGCCACACTTCGTTCGCGATGACGATTCTGATTGAGATTCTCCTACGTGCCGCCATTGCGAGGAGCACAACGACGCGGCAATCTCTAAGACATGCACAATACAAAATAATTAACCCGAATGCGAAGCATTCACCTTGCTAGCCGCATCAGCGGATTGGCGTTAAGGAAAAACGTGCCGTCATTGCGAGGAGCGCAGCGACGCGGCAATCTTTGGAGGTACGTTCTACCCAAGTATTAAGAAAAAAGAACAGATCGCCACACTTCGTTCGCGATGACGATTCTGATTGGGATTCTCCTACGTACCGCCATTGCGAGGAGCACAACGACGCGGCAATCTCTAAGACATGCACAATACAAAATAATAAACCGAATGCAAAGAAACCACAAAAAACAAAAAATCCTATTATCTGAGCACTAGTTCAAATAATAGGATTTTTAAATAATATATTTGTTTACAGTTTATTTCGATTCGTAATCAATAAACTTATCAATCAACTTATTGCTTATACCCATCGAAGAGAAACCTCCGTCGTTAAAGATATTCTGCATAGTAATCATTTTTGTATAATCTGAGAATAAAGACACACAAACGTCTGCACACGATTCTGAGCTAGCATTTCCTAATGGAGACATATCATCAGCATAATTACAAAAAGCATTAAATCCTGACACACCTGTTCCTGCAGTTGTTTTTGTTGGAGATTGGCTAATTGAATTTATTCTAATTTTTTTCTCTACTCCTAAATGATACCCAAATTGCCTAACTATTGATTCTAAAACTGCCTTTGCGTGAGCCATATCACTATAGCTAGAAAATGTTCGTTGTGCTGCAATATACGATAACGTAACTACTGATCCCCAATCATTGATTGCATCAAGTCTCTGTGCTACCGACAATACTTTGTGTAAAGAAATTGCTGATACGTCAATTGTTTTCTCTAAATAATCGTAATTTAACGATGTATAAGGAACATTTTTTCTAACGTTTGGAGACATTCCAACGGCATGTAATATGAAATCGATTTTTCCTCCAAATATTTGTTTAGTTACGTCAAACAAATCTTCCAATTCACTTACTTCTGTTACATCAGCTGCAACTACTTCAGAGTTTGTTGCTTCTGCTAATCTGTATATTTCTTTCTTTCTTAACGCTATTGGAGAATTTGACAATACAAATTTACCTCCTTCAGCATGTACTTTTTCTGCTACTTTCCAAGCTATTGAATTTTCATCTAAAGCTCCGAAAATAATTCCTTTTTTTCCTTCTAAAATATTATTTGCCATAATTACTTAGTATAGTATTTGTGCGGCAAATTTACATATTTTTTTTCAAATATACTACCTTACTAAACTTACCGTACCACTCTCCTCTCTTAGATTACCTGCAAAATCATAAAATTTACATTCCCATTGGTACACGCCATTTGGCATATTTTCGCTTCCGTTTGGCGATATTTTTCCATATTTTGCTCCATTCCATGCTCCTTCTACACATTCATCACAAGTATCGCTTGGAATAAATCTATTTGTAGTATAAACCACAATTCCCCATCTATCATAAACAGTAAACATGAAATTCTCAGTGTCTATTCCTACACCACAAGGACGGAAACAATCATTTATCCCATCATTGTTTGGAGAGAAAGTTGTTGGCGCGTAGAAGGTATACTCATTATTAACTGTAATTTTTCTATAGCTTGTATCTGTGCATGAATTTGGCGACTCAGCCACTAACATTATATCAAATGTACCTGCATCGGTATACGTATGGCGAGGATTAATCTGTGTCGAACTTTCTCCATCTCCAAAAGCCCAATAATAAGTATCTGCACCTTCCGAAAGATTGATAAATTCTACTTGTGCATCTAATATACTAACGATCTCTGGATTTATTTCAAAATGAGATATTGGACCTGGATAAATAGTCATTAAGTCTTCCATTTCTCTATATATTTTACATCCAAATTCATCTTCTACTTCTAAGCCGACTGTATAAGTCCCTCCTGCTTGATATGTATGTATTGGATTTCTTTCGGTCGAAAATGTTCCATCTCCAAATTGCCATAAGTAAGATTCTGCTCTAACTGTATTTTCATCAGAGAATTGAACTTCCAATGGCGAACATCCTTCTATTATATCTGCAGAAAAGACAACAGAAGAGTTATCTCTTACATTTATTGTAATCGAATCCTTAACTGCTGGAGATCCACACATATCAGCTAATTGAACATAATAAGTAGTTGTTTCTTTTGGACTAACTCTAAATGGTGATGGCACAACTCTGCCATCTTGTAATGACATCATATATGGACCACCATTTCCACCTTGAACATCAACATAAACAATAGCTTCTTCTCCTGGACAAATTGTATCATAACTAGTTACGAGTGACAATATTTCCAAATCTGGATATACAAAAACCTCAGAAACTATATTTTCACTTGTACAGCCATTAGCATCAGTCACTACAAGTGTATAATTTGTTGTTTCTTCTGGATTTACTGTATAATGATTCGAACTATAAGTACTTCCATCTGAACCTTGCCATGAAAAATCATAAGCTCCTGTTCCATTATATGGTGTACCACCAGAAATTTGAGTTGTCAACATTACTGATTGTCCTTTGCAAATCTCTCTATCTCCAATTGGTTTTACATATATTTTTTCTGGTTCAGTTACAGTAACATCAACCTCAAGTCTACAGTTATTCGCATCTGAAACTGTCACTGCGTAATTCCCTTCACCAATTGTCATGGATGACGCAACAGACCCATTTGGCCATAAATATTCATATGGAGGAAGTCCTCCCTGTATAAAGACACTTGCTTCTCCATCTGCATTTCCAAAACAACTCACTGGCTCTATATTCACTACTGATGTCAAACCCAATGGTTCTTGTATTTCAAAACTTTCACTTACTTTACAACCCATTAAATCTGTCACTGTTACTGTATAATCTCCTGCACATAAACCGTTAAATATTGGAGAATTAACTCCCCAACTATAATTAAAAGGAGGTATTCCTCCACTCATAACTATCTCAGCGCTTCCATCACAAATATCATTACATGATGAATTCTCTATATTCATCGAATTAATAACCATTCTAGGGCTAATTTTCACTGTTGTTGTTAGTGTATCAGTATAACAACCGTTCGCATCTACAACATATAAGTCTATAGGAGTTGTTTCTCCTAGATTTAAATTAAGTATTGCCCCAGATATTTCAAAATCATTTCCTTGATCCCAGTAGTAAGTATATGGCAAGGTTCCTCCTGAAGCATTCGCCTGAACAATAGCTACGTCACCTTCACACAACGCTACATTTGGTGAAATATTTGTCACAAATTCCTGAGGTTGAGTTATCTCTATGCATCTATTTTCTGAACAGCCATTTTCATCTTGAACAGTAACACAATACATTCCAGCACTTAAATTTTCTCTTTCATTGCTACCGTATCCAATGTCTGACCATATATATGATATTTCGCCTTCACCACCAACTGCATTTATTTCAATTGTTCCATCTTCTTCGTTAAAACACGAAACATTTGTAGAATAAGTTGATACCACTGCAAATGGCAACGGTTGACCAATCACAAAATCTTCTGTTGAAGTACATCCATTTGCGTCTGTCACTACAAGTTCATAATTTGCTTTACATAAGTTGTTATGTATTGTAAGTGCTGGCAATTGAACTGGGTTAAGTGTTTCTGGGCTCTGCGTCCAAGAGTACTCAAATGGCTCTAGTCCTCCGACAACCAAAACTTCTGCTTTTCCCTTACACGCTTCATAACATGGATCATCAGTAAGCAATAAAATATGTGTTAACTCTTCTGGATTAAAAACGGTTTCAGTTGTTACATCTGATAAACATCCGTGCACGGAAACTTGTAAGGTCACATCATGAGGACCTGCTCCTTCCCAAAATAATTCGTACGGACCTTGAAAACCGCCTGCTGCAACAACTCCACCATCAAAAGTCCACATATATTCTGCATCTTGAATTTGCACGCCTTCATATGTTGCAATAGTTGGCTCTCTATAACAATTAATTTCAGTTAATGAAAAGTCACTTGTCGGTGTCTGATATAACTCAATTACTACTGTATCTGAATCAATACAAGCTGGCGGCGTATTAACTTCTGTCCATTCAAACAAATATGTTCCTCCTTGAGTTACTGTAACTGTTGCATTTGGAGATTGTTGATTTTGAAATGTAGCTTCACCAGGTCCACTTATCAATCTCCACGATCCAGTATTTCCATTCTGAATATCTGCATCAAATGTATATGTCAATTCACATACTAAATCATCAAAACCAGCATTTGTTTCTGGTTCAACACAACATTCTTCATTTGTTGTTTCTAAAACATTTACTATCAATTCTTCTGTATAAGTACAACCGAAATCATCTGTTACTGAAAATGTAAATGTTTGTTCGCCTGGTATTGTTGGGTTTGCAACACCATTTCCTTCCACAATTTCAGTTCCTGAATGAGTATTTTCACCCATTCCATCACCTAGCCATTCTACTCTATCATATTCATATACATTCTGAAACGACCATATTTCATCTTCACCAGGTAAAATACTCTCATCAAACTGCAGTACAAAATCACACACAATACCATCATCTGCATTTAGATTATCTTGAAAACAAATTTTCCATGTTCCATTTACTGGACAACCTATTAATCCATTAAAATTTCCTTCTGGCACATATTCTCCCTCAGGTAAAGATCCAGTTGTACCTGCGCACTCTTGGGCTATTGTATTATCTCCATCAGAAGACCAGCAATATGTATATAAAACACCTATTGTTGCATCATCGTCACAATCAATATCTACTCCATTATCAATTGGTTCTCCAAAATAATCCCCCCCACACCCACTAGGATATGAAAGTAAATTTACCTGCGATCCATTTGGGCATTCGATCCATAAATCTAAGTCCCCCACATACGAATGCTCCAAGTCCATACATAAAGACCCTATATCATCAACACTTTCAATTTGCTGACCAACAGCAAATTGATTATATGTAAATTCTGCACACTGAGGCACTCCAATAATATCTGCAGCACAAAAACATTCATTTACAACTGTTGGTATTGGTACTGCCCAACTGTCAACCTGAACTGATCCTGATAAATTAACTGTTTCGCCAGGGCAAACCTCATATGTATCTGCTGATATTTCAATTGTTGGTGGAACAGAAACATATACCAATAATGGTCCGCCTTCTAATGTTCCAATACAACCATTCTGATCTTCAGCAGTAATTCCAACATAATATCCACCTGGCTCAAGAAATTCATGCTCTAATGTTGTCATTCCCAAGCCTTCAAACTCAACTCCATCTATGGTAATTACCGACCATGTCCAGTTTAAATTTGCATTAGATTGAACATAATTTTGATTATTATTAGGAAACACTCCTGTTGCCTGAAAAACAAGATCTTCTCCTAAACAATGATAGATTGCAGTATCAGGTAAAACTGGCATTGCTGGCGCGACCAACTCTAGGGTAAAATCCTGACATGGATCATTTTGAGCCTTTGTTTCTAATAAATTTATTGATAAAAACAATAAAGTCAATATTCCGATTAATAAATTTTTAGTTTCCATTATTGTAATTATTAAATTTTTCTGTTAGTTTATCCAATGAATAGAAAGCTATAGCTTTTCCTGTATTAGCAATTCTATAGGTTACTGCTCTTTTTTGATTTCTTTCAACATTAAAAAGCCAAAAATTTACAGATAAACTTTCATCAATATTTTCTACTACCTCATTTTCACTACCAACTTGCAGTGTATTATATTTTAGGGGCTCAAGGTATGAAGCTTTTTCAACACCCAAATCCATGATCATGTATGCATTATCTAATTCCCAATTCAAATATGCTAATTTTACTGGCTCATGAACCATCATTTCATTTAATAAATCTTGCGAATAAACGACATTTAAACGGCTATCAATATATTCCGTTTGTGCCTTTACTGCAACAAACAATGTTAACAGACTAATTATCAAAGCAATTTTTTTCATATAGAATAATTTATTAGATTACAAGTTTTAATTGTCATTATGACGCATAAAGATACAACAAGTTGTCTAATTTTTATTCTTTTTTCACAAGAATATAACAAAAAAGGTTGCAACACAATGCAACCTTTTTTATTTTGATTAATAATATTTATTATTCTATTTTGCGAGCTGAGTAATTTATCTTTAAAGCACTTGCTTTTCGCAATTCTTGTTTAATATCTGTAACGATTCCCATTTTAGTCTCTTCATGCACTTTCAATGAAGTTGTCATAAAAGGAACTTCTTGTTCATCTCTTTCTGCACGTTCAGCAAGAATATACTCATAAATATCAGTTAAATCTGCAAATGATGAATTCAATTGAATACGTGGCTCTGTACCATACATTCTTTGAAATTGATCCTTAGGTTTACCTACATAAATATAACTAACTAAAGATTTTTTCTATAATTTTTTGATTTCTGTCGCCTGTGGTAAATTAGCATTTGACAACTCTATCTTCAAGTCTACCTCTCTCATTACGGTTGTAACCATAAAGAAGAATAGTATCATAAAAACGATATCTGGTAGCGAAGCTGTAGAAATTGCTGGCGAACCTTTTTTCTTTTTATTTCCAAATTTAGCCATTGTTAATTTCCTCCCATATTTTTTGGATTTGCTTCAGAAATCCTTTGTGGATAAATATCTTTTACCGCATCTTGCTCTTCTTCGCTTAGTTCGTCAAAAGTTTGTTTTCCAAAATATTGCAAAGCAGCTTCATTACGTAATTCATTATATGCTGCAACTAACTCATTTTGCACCTCAATATATCTACCATAAGTTGTTCCCCTATCATTTCTCAATGAGATAAGCCCTTCTGAAACCATAATTTCACGTTTTAGTTCGTCAATATATTTTGGTTTATGCTCTGATAAACTAGGATCGTTTGTTTCATTTTTAATAAACATTTTAGCTTCTTCTCTTAGCTTTTCAATATTCAATGGTTTCATATTTACCATTAAGTTATCTTGAGCATTAATCAGAACTATTAAGATATTTCGCTTATTAATTTCGACATCCGTCTTTGCTTTATCTTCAGGGATAGGAGGCAACTGACGTGCGATACCTGTATCCACGTCCATTGTGGTAGTAACGAGAAAGAAAATAAGCAACAAGAACGCAATGTCAGCCATTGATCCTGCATTTATTTCTCCTATTTCACGTTTTGCCATAATTATTATCTATTTTTTAATTTATTTCCAAATTTTAGAAACTTCTCCATATACAAGAGCCACAACAGCAAGTCCTGTTAATATGTACATTCCTATTAACGAAGTTTCAATCCATTTAGATGCTGATGCTGTTACTTCGAATTTTTCTACTCCCAAAAACTGAGGTATTGCATCTGATGCCATGGCATAAGAAACTACAACCATCACAACAATTGCAACCAATGAGATCAAAGGTTTTATTGCTGACTTTGGACTATCAATAGCATCCGCCACAAACTTATATATTGCAAACCCTACAGCTAAAACTGCACATGCTACAAACAAATAAAGAGAAATATTCAACACCAACCCTCCCCATTCTTGGGCAGTTTTATCCACTTCAATTATTTTCATATCGGCAGGCATATCTTTTGTTGCTGCTAATGCACTCTCTAATTCTCCAGCATCCTGAACAAAAAAGAGAATACCAACCAGTGCAGCAACACCGATCACTACCCATCCTACTATTTTCATTACTTTATCTAACATAACTCAAATTTTTTATTTAATTACTTTTTTGAATTATAATCTACTAAAATATCAATTAGAGAAATAGAAGCATCTTCCATAGAGTTAACGATAGAATCTATTTTACCAATAATATAGTTATAGAAAATTTGAAGTATCATAGCAACAATAAGACCAGATACTGTCGTAATAAGAGCCACTTTAATCCCCCCTGCTACTAACGCTGGGTTAATATCGCCTGCCGCTTCAATAGCATCGAAAGCGCCAATCATACCAATTACTGTACCCATGAAACCTAACATTGGTGCCAATGCAATGAATAAAGAAATCCATGTTAATCCGCTTTCTAATTTACCCATTTGCACAGAGCCATAAGACACAACAGATTTTTCTACAACTTCAATTCCTGATTCATAACGATCTAAACCTTGATAAAAGATACTAGCAACTGGACCGCGTGTGTTACGACAAACTTCTTTTGCAGCTTCTACTCCACCTTTATTTAGAGCGTCTTCAACCTTTACTAATAGTTTATTTGTATTAGTTGTTGAAAGATTTAAATAAATAATTCTTTCAAATGCTAGAGCAAGACCTAACACTAACGTTAAAATTACAAAACCCATGAACATAGGTCCACCTTCGATAATTTTAATTTTCAATTGCTGGTGTAGTGGTGTTTCTGTTGTTTCAGCGACAGGAGCAGCAGATTCTTCTACTTTTTCTTCAGAAACTTCTTCTGCTGGAGTCTCAACTTGTTCTACATTTTTGTTTTCTTCATTTGCTACTTCATCCTGAGCATAAACTGCTGTTGATGTTGAAAAAATTAGCATACTAGCTAAAGTAAATAATGCAATTAGCTTTTTCATAATTACTTTCTGTTTTTAAGATTTAAATTTAATTATTATTCTTTGTTTATTTTTACTCTAAATTCTTTGCGACTCCAATTCTAACAAAATCGTTCCTCTCTCTTTTTTCTTCACTTGAGAAGTCCCTTAAAATTTGCCGCCAAATTAGTAATTTATTTTTTTATAGATTAAAAAAAACTCTATTATTTTTTTATTAACTTATATATCTAATTACTCCCAATATTCATTTAATTATATATCAGATAAATATACAACAAAACAACACCTAATTTATTTTAAATATTTTTTTCGCATTTAAAGTTGTTGTTTCGCATACTTCACTGAAGGATTTACATAATAATTCCGATATAAATTCTGCAACATATTTCACATAAGCAGGTTCGTTTCGTTTTCCTCTTTTGGGAGTTGGAGATAAATATGGAGCATCCGTTTCTAACACTATATTATTTATAGGTATTTTTGGCAACAATTCCTTTAAATTTGAATTTTTATATGTCAACACCCCCCCAATACCTATGTTAAATCCCATGTCCAAAACCATCGCAGCTTCTTTATAATTTTCCGAAAAACAATGAAACACTCCATTCAAATCACTATTTTTATAAATTTTTAATACATCAATAATTTGCTTAAAGGAATTTCTACAATGTATTATTATTGGTAAATCATTAGTAATCGCAAAATTTATTTGCCAATCAAATGCCTCTTTTTGTTGCTTTAAAAATGTTTGATCCCAGTACATATCTATTCCAATTTCCCCAATTGCAATTACATTTCTTATATCTTCAAATATTAACTCGAGCTCATTTTGGTAATTTTCAGTTACTGATGTTGGATGTAAGCCTAATGCAAAATCAAATAATTTTTCATCAGATTGGTAGAGCCTTTTTAGCATTCCAACTGTTTTGGAATCAATATTTGGTAGTATTATTTTTTCGACTTTAACTTCATGTGCTCGACCAATTACTTCATGTAAATCTGATTCGAATTGCTCTAAATATAAATGACAGTGAGTATCTATAAGCATAAATTTAATATTTTACAAGTGAAAAAATTTTCCCTGGCAATGCTCTCAAAATATTTTTAAATTCCAATTCTAATAAAATGAGACTTAGTGTATTTGCATGTAATTCTGTTTGTCTTGCAATATTATCTATGTCTAAATATTCATAATTCTTTAAAATTGAAACAACTTTGAGTTCATTTTCTGTTAATTTACTTAGATTTATTCTTCTCTTTGGACAACCAGCCCATAATATACTCCACATCAGCTAAAGACGCAATTAAATGTGCTCTATTCGTTTTTATTAAATTGTTGCATCCTTTCGAGTAAGTAGATGAAATATTTCCAGGCAAAGCAAATACATCTCGATTATAATGATTTGCAATATTTGCTGTTGACATTGAGCCACCTTTTTGTCCTGATTCGACTACGATTAATACATCTGCTAATCCTGCAATAATTCTATTTCTACGAATAAAGTTCCCTGGGTCAATTTTTGACACATGTGAATAGTCGCTAATTATCGCGCCACCTTCATTTATCATATCGTGAGCAACTTTTTTATGTACAGCTGGATAAATTGTTTTCAAGCTATGACCGAGTATTGCCCATGTTTCTAATCCATATTTTATCGCTGCCTTATGTGCTGCAACATCAATACCAAATGCTAATCCACTAACTATTATAGTATCCGGATACTTGCTAGCTATTTCAGAAATTATTGATTCACAAAAGTCTTTCCCGTACTGTGTTGCATTTCTTGTTCCTACAATACTTATTATTTTCTTTGCATTAAAATTTGGAGCCCCTTTATGATATAATACTATAGGTGCATCATCGCATTCTTTTAGCCTAACTGGGTAACTAGCATCTGTAAATACAGTATAATCTAATTCATTTGAATAAACATACTCTAATTCAATATTTGCATTTTCTAAAGCAGTATCCAAAAAAGAATATATGCGTTTGGCTGCAATTTCGCTTATACTAGGGATTTTGCAAAATTCTGCCAGATCTGATTTAAAAATATTTTCTGCGCTTCCAAAATGTGCTAACATCTTCTTTGCATTGATATCGCCAATTCCTGGCAAAAAAGACAACGCGATGTTATATATATTTTCATTTGTAAGCATAGCTATATTCGTGTAAATATTATATATCTATTTTAACTCTTGTAGCATTTCTTCTATTTGTATTTCCGTCAAAATAGAAAGACTAACAGGCTTAAATTTTGCTACTCCTTGCGGAGTTCTAACATAAACAAGAAGACTTTTCCTTAATCCAAAATGAGATTTCACTAGTTCTGCTTTTACAAAGTCCTTCTTCTGTACTTCAATCGAATAATTACCTACAGATAGTGGTTGCAAAGACG
>CAYJBL010000007.1:8205-20025 GCA_964368115.1 uncultured Bacteroidales bacterium | reverse complement strand
AACTTAAAGGGCGATTTACAAAATTTGAAACAACTAATATATCGCAGAGTAAGAAAAAACTAGTGGGATATTTTGCAGATGATACTGGGATTGTAGAAATAGTTTGGTTTCAACGAATTTCATGGATACTAGAATCTATTGCCCAAAAAAGTATGCACGAGTATGTGATATTTGGAAAACCAAAAGCTTTTGGAAGTAAAATAAATATTGTTCATCCTGATATCGAAACTTTTGAGGCATGGCAAAAAAAAATAGGAAGTGTACTTTTTCCTCAATATAATACGACTGAGAAACTAAAGCAAGGTTTTATAAATTCAAAAAAACTACAAACAATAGTTGATAGCTTATTAAAAAAACTTGCGAATAATATTCCCGAATCTTTACCTCCGTATATTAGAGAAAAATATAAATTATCAGGTTTGGAATTTGCTTTGCGAGAAGTCCATTTTCCCACTTCGGTACAAAATTTAAAGATAGCTCAATATAGAATAAAATTTGAAGAGTTATTTTATATACAGCTCAATATTTTACAGTCAAGAAGAAAACATAAGCAAATGTCAAAAGGGTTTGTGTTTGACAAATCTAAAGATAGGCATGTGAAGGAATGTTTTTTTAAAAAAATTCCGTATAATTTGACTGGCGCACAAACAAGAGTGCTTCGAGAAATTCGGCAGGATTTAAATTCTGGAAAACAAATGAATCGTTTGCTGCAAGGAGATGTAGGGAGTGGAAAAACATTAGTGGGTTTATTGACAATGTTGATGGCTGTTGATAACGGATTTCAAGCTTGTATGATGGCTCCTACCGAGATGTTGGCGCAGCAACATTATCGTTCGATACAGAAATTCTTGGAAGGATTAGACGTAAAGGTTTCAATATTAACAGGCTCAACAAAAAAGAAAGCTAGAAAGGAAATAGATGAGGATTTAAAAACAGGAAGCTTAAATATAATTGTAGGAACTCATGCTTTGATAGAAGACAATGTGGAATTTAACAATTTAGGATTAGTTGTAATTGATGAGCAACATAGATTTGGAGTAGAGCAACGAGCTAAATTATGGAAAAAAAATACATTGATTCCGCATGTTCTTGTTATGACAGCAACTCCAATTCCAAGAACACTTGCAATGACCTTATATGGAGATTTAGATGTTTCAGTGATTGACGAATTGCCACCAGGAAGAACAAAAATAATTACCAAACATTTTAAAGATAAGGACCGTTTGCGTGTGTTTGGTTTTATGAAAGAACAAATAAAACTAGGGCGACAAGTGTATATTGTTTATCCATTAATTTCAGAGTCTGAAAATATGGATTACAAGGATTTAGAAGATGGTGTTGAAGGAATAAGTAGAGCATTCCCGATACCGGACTATCAAATTTCTGTTGTGCATGGAAGAATGAAACCTGACCAAAAAGAATTTTCGATGAAAATGTTTGAAGATAGAGTAACACAAATAATGATTGCAACAACAGTAATCGAAGTCGGAGTAGATGTGCCAAATGCTAGTGTTATGATTATCGAATCGGCCGAAAGGTTTGGCTTATCCCAGTTGCATCAACTGCGCGGACGAGTAGGGCGAGGGTCAGAACAGTCGTACTGTATTCTCATGACAGGAGACAAATTAAGCGAAAATGGATCTCAAAGAATAGCAACTATGGTAAATACCTCAGATGGGTTTGAGATTTCGGAAACAGACTTAAAACTTAGAGGCCCTGGAGATTTAGAAGGAAAACAACAAAGTGGCTTTGCTTTTGATTTAAAAATGGCAAGCCTTAGTCAAGACGGGCAACTAATACAATATGTAAAGGATGTTGCAAACGAAATTTTAGATGAGGATCCAAGTTTGACAAGCCCTAAAAATACAGTTCTAAATTTCACTCTACAGGAACTTAATAAAGATAAAGTTCATTATGGTAAAATAAGTTAATGTGTTTTAATAAAATAGTATTAAATTGCACACAAATATTATAATATAAAGCGTATGGAATTAGATAATTATATTATTTGGGCAATAGCAGCATTAGTATTGTTTGTAATAGAGATGTTTACAGCGAGTTTTGCAGTTATTTGTTTGTCTTTAGGAGCTTTCGCAGCGTCTATTGCTTCGTATTTTGGAGCAAATATTAAAATAGAACTAATAGTTTTTTCAGTGGTTACACTTTTGAGTTTTATTATTGTAAGACCATTAGCACTAAAAATGTTTGCAAAGAAAAGTAAAACAGTAGCAACAAATTCAGACGCTATGTTAGGACAAACTGTTATTGTTACTGAGAAAATAGATGTTGTAGCAAATACAGGACTTGTAAAAATAAATGGAGAGATATGGAGGGCATGTACAAATGATGACTCAATTCTTGAAATTGGAGATAGAGCGCAAATAGAAAAAATAGATAGTACAGTATTAATAATAAAAAAGATTTAGTCATGGATATATTACTCATCGTCGTTGCATTGGTAGTTATAATATTTGCAATTAGTGGTTTAAAGATAATTCAACAGTCAGAAACAAAAATAATAGAGCGATTAGGTAAATACCATAAAACTTTGCCATCAGGAATTAATATAATTTGGCCAATAATAGATGTGCCTCGAAAAATGTTTGTTCGTTCGTATAATGCGCATGGAGTGTATATATATGAATCAAGTAAAATAGATTTACGAGAGCAGGTATATGATTTCCCAGAGCAAAATGTAATAACAAAAGATAATGTTACAACACGAATAAATGCATTATTATATTTTCAAATAATAGATCCAGTAAAAGCTGTTTATGAGATTAATAACTTGCCAAATGCGATTGAAAAATTAACCCAAACAACCTTAAGAAATATTATTGGAGATATGGAGCTGGATGAAACCTTAACATCTCGCGATACCATAAATTCAAAATTAAGAGTAGTGTTGGATGATGCTACAAATAAATGGGGTGTAAAAGTTAGTCGCGTAGAGTTACAAGACATTACACCTCCAGATTCTGTGCGAAATGCAATGGAGCAACAAATGCAGGCAGAGCGTGAAAGAAGAGCACAAATTCTAAAAGCAGAGGGAGATAAAACTTCTGCAATTCTACGTTCGGAGGGTGATCGTCAGTCTCAGATTAATTATGCAGAAGCAGAACGTGAAAGTCAAATATTAAAAGCTGAAGGTGAAGCAAAATCTATGATGCTTCAAGCAGAAGCAGAGGCAAGGGCAATCGAAAAAATCAAAGAAGCAACTTCTAATAGTAATGTAGACCCTGCAAATTATTTATTGGCAGTGAAATATATTGAGACCTTAAAAGAAATGGTACACGGGAAAGATAATAAAACTATTTATATCCCTTATGAAGCAACATCTGTGCTAAGTTCATTGGGAGGAATAAAAGATCTACTGACCAAGTAAGGTAAACTCTAAAATAGCTAATTCGTAGGAGCGTAAACCGAATCCTGTAATGATACCTTTGCATTTAGATGCAATAATATTGTTGTGTCTGAATGTTTCTCGGGAGTAAACATTGCTGAGATGAACCATAATTACAGGAATATTAATAGCCGCAATTGCATCTCTTATAGCAACTGATGTGTGTGAATACGCTCCAGCATTTAATATTATTCCGTCAACACAAATATTAGATTCTTGAATTTTTGATACAATTTGACCTTCAACATGTGATTGAAAATAATTTATTTCATGCAATTGATATTTAGAAGCTAAAGCATCAAAATACTGATTGAAATTTTCTTTTCCGTAAATATTTGTCTCTCTAATGCCTATATTATGTAAATTTGGGCCATTAATAATTATTAGTTTCATTATATAGTAATATGTGTGTTTTAAAAAGCTGCAAATTATAAATACTTTCTAAAAAATGAAAATCTGGCAAAACATTTTAAAAGATTATGAATATTATTTGAAGTTAGAGCGCAATATGTCTGAGAATACTTGTAAGGCATATATTAGCGATATGGATAAATTTATTAGTTTTTTGAAATATGCAGAAATAAAAATTTCACCTCAAGAAATTACAAGAGAGCATCTTCTGAGGTTTATAGATTATATTGTAGAATTAGGACTTTCAGATAAAACGCAGTCTAGGTTTATTTCTGCATTAAAATCATTTTTTAAGTATATAGTTTTAGAAGATTTGCGAAAAGACGATCCATCGGATTTGGTAGAGATGCCAAAATTAGGAAGAAAATTACCAGAAGTTCTGAGTGTTTCCGAAATAGAAGAGATACTAAAATCAATAGACGTAAGTAATATATATGGACATAGAAATAGAGCAATAATAGAAGTGCTTTATGGTTGTGGATTAAGGGTTTCGGAACTTGTAAATTTAAAAATCTCGAATATTTTTCCAAATGAGGAATATGTAAAGGTAATAGGAAAAGGCGATAAGCAACGAATAGTTCCAATCGGAAAATTAGCATTATCGGAGATAGAAAATTATTTAATCTCGTTTAGAAATAAATTAAATATTATTCATAAAGGGCATACAGATTATCTGTTTTTAAATAGACGTGGGCGAAAACTAACAAGAGAAATGATTTTTACAATTGTGAAAACAGCAAGTATAAATGCAGGAATAAGTAAACAAGTTTCTCCACATATATTTAGGCATTCGTTTGCCACACACTTAGTAGAGGGAGGGGCAGATTTACGAGTTGTTCAAGATTTATTAGGTCATGAATCTATCACAACAACCGAAATATATACACATTTAGATAAAGAATATTTAAGGGAAGTTATTATTCAGTATCACCCGAGGTCATAGTTCGCCTAATGTGGGAGTTGATGCAGTAGAGCTTTCGTAGTATTCGTCGATAAGTAAATTTTTGCTAAGAGCAGCTTCAACCGCAAGATGGTCACATCTATTATTTTCAACATTAGTAGAGTGTCCTTTTACCCAGTGAAAACTTACTTTATGTTGAGAATATATTTTGATGAATCGTTTCCAAAGGTCAGGATTCTTTACTTTAATAAAACCTCTTGATTGCCACGATTCAATCCAATTTTGATTTATTGCTTCAGAAACATATTTTGAGTCTGTATAGACATTTACGATTGTCCCATTAATTTTGAGTGCTTCTAATGCGATAATTACCGCAAGGAGCTCCATTCGATTGTTGGTTGTCTTTCTATATCCTTGGGATATTTCTTTACGATATTTGCCAGAAAGCATTACTACTCCATATCCTCCAGGTCCAGGGTTGCCTCTCGATGAGCCATCTGTATATATTGTAACCTGAGGAATATTATTCATAAGTTATAGATTATCTCGAGATAAGAATTTTATTCGTATGTCTGTAATCTTCAATGTGTAAATTAACAAAGTATAAGCCGTTTGGCATTTCACTAGTATTAAGAACTATTTCATTACTATCGGTTTTAATATCTTTAGCTAAAACCATGCGTCCAGTTATGTCATAAAGTTCTATTCTGCAGTCTTTGCCAATTTCGATTTCTCCTAAATTAATATTAACATAATTACTTGCAGGGTTTGGGTATATTGCTATTTCGTTTTCAATATTGCTATCGTCAACATCAACTAAACAAGTAACTGGTTTAATTGCTGATGATGTTTTAATTCCAAATTTTTCGGTTACGTTTGTCCATTCTGAGTTTGATTGAACATATAAAGTACTATTTGTAGAGGCCATTCCTCTATCGTTTGCAATGCTAACAGCAAATTGGTCATCACTTATCCCATCACTATTATTGTCAATATAATTTATTTCATAGCCTACGAAAAATGGACCTTCGAGAGTTACAGGTTCGTCAAATTCAACTGTAGAATAGAAATTTTCAGGTAGATTGCGAATACTCACTCTTTTTTCTGCTAGAATTGTTTCAGGGTATTCTGTGCTACCGTCCCATACATAGAAAGTAACGTAGCTATTGTCGCTAGCCCTTTCAGACACAGTTACAGGAACAATTATCGCTTCAAGTTGAGTAAATGTATGTTCTTCATATTTGTCAGCATAAATTTTAGTTCTTTGT
Source organism: uncultured Bacteroidales bacterium (assembly GCA_964368115.1). GTDB lineage: Bacteria > Bacteroidota > Bacteroidia > Bacteroidales > ML635J-15 > Bact-19. The sequence goes on along the minus strand of CAYJBL010000007.1, from coordinate 14,042 downwards.
CCATTATGGCCGCCAATTGTCCCCCATGAGCCTCCAAGTGCTGGGTTTGAAAGTACTTCTGTCTCGCCAATATTTGTTATTGTGTCACAATATTTGCTGATATTACCAGAAAAAATCATGATATAGTCTTCTTTGTAAGCATAATCAGATCCGCAAGCATTATTTACAGATAATGAAATATCAAAAAATCCAGTAGAATTAAATTCAATACCATCAATAGTATTTGAAGCTACAGAGTATGTCGGAAATCCACCTTGGAAAAACCAATTCCACGATGTAGGGTTGTTTTCTGATCGATTTTCAAAGAATATTTTTGTTCCAATTTTTACTAGTCGTTGGGATGTGTAAAAATCTGCAATTGGTGCCTCGTTGCATGGTGGTTGAGTAGCAGATACGACAATGTAATCATTTTTTACAATAACATCGCTTCCCATATTGTTTTCTACTCTTAAACTTACATCGTAAGTTCCAGGATTTAAATATTGGATTCCCCATGGATTTTTTACATCAGAATTTGGGGTTTCTGCACCTTCAAATGTCCACTCCCAAATATAGGTGCTACCGCTACTCTGATTAGAGAAATTTATAAATTGGCCAGGGGCAATAAAAAGTTTGTCTGCTAAGAAATCTGCCTCGGGGTTAATATTTGAAGCAGGAATGACAGTAATATAAGCATGTTTAGTTTCTTTGTCGAATATCCCATTCTCATCTGTTACCGTAAGTTCTACTTTGTATGTTCCTGCTTGGTTATATGCTACAGGCATAGGGTTTTCTGCAGTAGATATATCTGGAGTTCCTCCTTCAAATTTCCAAGAATAGTTTGTAAAAGGTCCATTTTGCGAAATATTAGTAAATGTTACAGGTTCTCCAATTGGAATAGTTGTGAAGTCAGCAACAAAGTCAGCTATTGGTGTTAGTGTATTTTCTGTAACAGTAATACAAGCAACAACAACTTCGGTGTCAATATAATTCCCGTTCTGAACTTCAAGCATAACATCGTAAGTTCCAACAGTATGATAGCAAATGCCAGTAGGGTTCTGATCAAATGACGTAGTTATTTGTGCTCCAGGAAAACTCCATCTCCAAAATGTAGGGCCTCCTGTACTTTCATCAAAAAAATTAACACATTCGCCAGCTGTAATTGTGTACGATGAGGCAATAAAAGAGCCTGTTAATACGGCTTTTTGCTTTTTTTGAGAATATAAATTAGTCGCACTTAATAAAAATACTATACCCAATAAAATGATATATACTTGCTTGTTAAGGTGTTTCATAATGATAGTAATTTGAAAATATTAAAATCCATATTAGCACAAAAATAAAATTAAATGCTTTATTAGAATAACTTTTTTGCTAATTTTTAACTATTTTATTTTTTGGAAGAGAATTTTTAAATATTTATTCTTCAAATTTAGGGTCTGAATATGATTTTTCTTTTGTGATATAAACGATATTATTACTTTTGTCGAAAATTTCATTAATAAAAATAAAATATTATGGCAACTACCGCAGATATCAAAAATGGATTAACAATTGAGTATAATGGAAAACCTTATCAAGTTGTATATTTTCAGCACGTTAAGCCTGGGAAAGGTGCAGCTTTTGTAAGAACTAAATTAAAAAACTTAGAAAACGGTAGAGTAATCGAAAATACATTTAATTCAGGAGTTAAGATAGATGTAATAAGAATCGAAAGAAGACCGTATCAATTTTTATATACCGACGACATGGGATATAATTTTATGAATATGGAAACTTTCGAACAAATATCATTAAATGAAAACCTAATAGAAGGAGTTGAGTTTCTAAAAGAAGGTCAGGATGTAGAAATTGTGTTCCATGCAGAAAATGAAACACCGCTTTCATGCGAATTACCTCCATTTATTGTTTCGGAAGTAACATATACTGAGCCTGGGTTAAAAGGAGATACAAGTACAAACGCATTGAAACCTGCAACCATCGAAACAGGTGCAAAAATAATGGTTCCACTTTTTATTGAAATAGGAGAAAAAATTAAAGTAGACACCCGTACAAAAGAATATGTAGAAAGAGCAAAATAGGAATATTAGCTTTTAATACTTAAAGAACTACTTTAAATCATTTTGATGAACATTGCAATAAACGCTCGCTTACTAATAAAAGGTAATATTACGGGGGTAGGAAAATACATTTATGAAATAATGTGCTCATTGTCGGCGCAATATCCAGAATGTAAATTCTTCTGTTTTTTTGACCGTAGCTACGATTCTGATTTCATTGTAGCAGAGAATATTATACCAGTCGTAATTAAGCCAAAAGTAAGGTTTCATCCACTATTTTATAAATTCTGGTATGATGTACAAGTAAGTCGCCAGTTGAGAAGATTAAATATTGATGTATTTATTTCTGCCGATGGACTTATATCTACAACAACAAAAGTACCGACGATAATGGTAATCCACGATTTAGCATTTGAACATTACTCGAATCTTATACCATATCGGATGATGCGATACTTAAAGAAGTATACACCTTTATGTGCAAAAAAAGCGGCTCACGTAATCGCTGTATCAGAGTATACAAAGGGTGATATTATTGAGCGTTATAAGATTGAAGATAATAAAATATCTGTTGCTCCAAGTGGTGTTGTAAATGATTTTTTTGTTCCATTAAATAAAATAGAAAAGAAATCTGTTAAAGAAAAATATGCACAAGGACAAGATTTTTTCCTTTTTGTAGGGACAATTCATCCACGAAAAAATATTAAGAACCAGATTTTAGCGTTTGATAAATTCCGTGAAGATAATCCGAAATCAAAGCATAAATTTTTGATTGTAGGTACAGTTTGGGTTTGGGATAATGACCTAAAACAAATATATGACAATATGCAATATAGAGAGGATATTGTTTTTACTGGATATATTCCTACCGAAGATTTAGCAAAACTTATGGCATCAGCAATTGCTTTGATGTACGTGTCTATATTCGAGGGATTTGGCATTCCTATTGTAGAAGCATTTTTTACTGAAACCCCAGTAATTACGTCAAATACATCGTCTATGCCAGAAGTTGCAGGAGATGCCGCAATTATTGTAAATCCGAATAACATAACAGAGATTGCAAATGCAATGACAAAAATATATGTAGATGAGGGATTTACTAAAGTATTATTGCAAAATGCAAGAAATAGGAAAAATGAATTTTCATGGAAAAAAACAAGTGATGTGTTTATTAAATCACTTGATGAAATAATAAATAATATAAAGTAGTAATTAAAGACTAAGCATAATAGGGCAAACAGAAATCTAATAATTTGAAAAAAAGATTTAATTTTGCTACCTATTTTATACGAAACAATGGAAAAAACACAAGACAAAGTATTACAAGAAGTTACAGGATCTGAATATAAATACGGTTTTTTCACTGATATAGATACAGATGAGATCCCCAAAGGGCTATCAGAAGATACAGTAAAAATGATTTCGGCTAAAAAGAACGAGCCAGAGTGGATGCTTGAGTTTAGGCTAAAAGCATTTCGTAAGTGGAAGGAAATGGAAATGCCGCAGTGGGCTCATTTAGAGATACCAGAAATTGATTATCAAAACATAATATATTATTCAGCGCCAAAGCAAAAAATTGAATTAGAAAGTTTAGATCAAGTAGATCCAGAAATAAAAGCAACATTCGATAAATTAGGAATATCTTTAGATGAGCAAAAAAGACTTTCAGGAGTTGCAATTGATGCTGTTATGGATAGTGTATCAATAAAAACTACATTTCAAGAGACGCTTGCAGAAAAAGGAATAATATTCTGCTCATTTAGCGAAGCGGTTCAAAATCATCCAGATCTAGTAAAGAAATATATGGGATCTGTTGTCCCAGTTGGAGACAATTATTTTGCTGCACTCAATTCAGCAGTTTTTAGCGATGGGTCGTTTTGTTATATTCCAAGAGGTGTAAGGTGTCCGATGGAATTGTCGACCTATTTTAGAATCAATGCAATCAATACAGGACAATTTGAAAGAACGCTTATTATAGTTGAAGAAAATAGCTATGTAAGCTATATGGAAGGGTGTACGGCTCCGATGCGAGATGAAAATCAATTGCATGCTGCTATAGTAGAGATAGTTGCTATGAAAAATGCAGAAGTCAAATATTCTACTGTACAGAATTGGTACCCTGGTGATAAAAATGGAAAAGGAGGAATTTATAATTTTGTTACAAAGAGAGGAATTTGTAAAGGGGATAATTCAAAAATCAGTTGGACACAGGTAGAAACAGGGTCTGCTGTTACGTGGAAATATCCAAGTACAATTTTAAAGGGAGATAACTCAGTATCTGAATTTTATAGTGTCGCAGTAACAAATAATTATCAGCAAGCAGATACAGGGACAAAAATGATACATTTAGGGAAAAATACAAGTAGCACAATTGTGTCTAAAGGTATATCCGCAGGAAGAAGCCAGAATTCATACAGAGGCTTGGTGAAAGTTGCAAAAAACGCGGATAATGCTCGTAATTTTTCTCAATGTGATTCACTTTTACTTGGCGACAAATGCGGAGCACATACTTTTCCGCAAATAAATGTAGAAAATGACTCGGCAATTGTTGAGCACGAGGCAACAACATCAAAGATTAGTGAAGATCAAATATTTTATTGTAATCAAAGAGGAATAGAAACAGAAAATGCGATAGGACTCATAGTTAATGGTTACGCAAAAGAAGTAATAAATAAATTGCCAATGGAGTTTGCGGTAGAAGCACAAAAATTACTGCAAATAAGTCTAGAGGGAAGTGTGGGATAAACCCAAAAATAATAATAAAAAAACAGTATTATGTTAGTCATTAAAAACTTACATGCAGAAATAAACGGGAAGCAAATATTGAAAGGTATTAATCTTGAAATAAAAGCTGGCGAAGTGCATGCGATAATGGGTCCAAATGGATCAGGAAAATCAACTTTATCGTCTGTACTAGCAGGAAAATCAGGATATAATATCACAGAAGGAGAGATATATTATCAAGGGAAGGATATATCTAAACTTAGTGTTGAAGAACGAGCAAACGAGGGAATATTTCTTAGTTTTCAGTATCCTGTAGAAATACCTGGTGTTAGTATGATAAATTTCATGAAAACAGCTGTGAATGAACAACGTAAATATAGGAATTTAACCCCTTTGAGTTCGGCAGAGTATTTAAAATATATGAGAGAAATGAAGGATCTCGTTGAATTAAAATCAGATCTTGCCAATAGATCAGTAAATGAAGGATTTTCGGGAGGAGAGAAAAAAAGAAACGAAATCTTTCAGATGGCAATGTTAAAACCAAAACTTGCAATTCTCGATGAGACAGATTCGGGTTTAGATATTGATGCCTTAAGAATTGTTGCAAACGGAGTAAATAAACTTAAAACACCAGATAATTCATATATAGTAATTACCCATTATCAAAGATTACTAGATTTTATAGTTCCAGATATTGTCCATGTTCTTTACGAAGGAAAAATAGTGAAAACTGCAGGGAAAGAGCTTGCATTGGAGCTAGAAGAAAAAGGATATAATTGGATAAAAGAAGAACTAAATAAATAAAAATTCTCATTATGAATATTCAGTATACGTTCGAAGAATACATAAATACGTTCAACGAAAGGTGTGAAAGCATAAAAGCTAATGATAGCGAAAGTGTATTCAGCACAAGATTAAATGCTTTAGAAAATTTTAAGCAGTTTGGCATTCCAGATCGTAAAAATGAAAAATATAGATATAAGGGAATCGATAATATATTAGATAAAAAATATGAATTGAATCTTGAATCAACAAAGACTGCTACTGATTTAAAAACATTTTTTAAATGTGAAG
>CAYJBL010000007.1:6814-8195 GCA_964368115.1 uncultured Bacteroidales bacterium | reverse complement strand
TTCTCATATTATTTTGTTATCAAATGGAAGTTACTACGAAGGGAATCAGATAGAAAACACAAATCTTGAAGGAGTAATTATATGTAGTTTAAAAGAAGCAAAACACAAGCATGCAGACTTATTCGATAAATATTATGATAAGAGTGCATCAAAATCTGAAGATGGGTTTGTTGCTTTGAATACAATGTTTGCCGATGATGGATTATTTGTATATATACCTAAAAATATTAAACCAGACAAAACGATACAGTTAGTAAATTTGACACATGGTTTTGGGAATAAAAATATTTTTAAACGTAATTTAATTATTGTAGATAAGAATGCTGAATTATCTTTAGTTATTTGCGACCATACGCTAAATAATAGCAATAATTTTGTAGTTGATGTAACAGAATCTTTTATTGAAGAGAACGCGAAATTGCATTATCATGCGTTGCAAAACGAACCAAATAAATCTGGAGTCATTAATTCACACTTCATTAAACTGAATAGGTATGCCATAATTAATTCACTAGCTTTGGCTTTACATGGTGGATATATCCGAAATAATTTATATGCGCAGCTTGCTGGAGAATATTCTGAGGCTAACTTGCAGGGATTAAATTTAACAGATAGAGAGCAACAAGTAGATAGCTGGTTGCTTATTGATCATCAAATGCCAAATTGTACAAGTAAAGAGCTTTATAAAGGTATATTAGACGAACAAGCAAGATGTAGTTTTGCTGGAAAAATTATTGTGCGTCCTGAAGCTCAAAATACTTTAGCTTATCAAACAAATAATAATTTGTGTCTAACACCTGATGCTAAAATGGAGACTAGGCCGCAATTAGAGATATATGCCGACGATGTTAAATGTAGTCACGGAGCAACAATAGGACAACTTGATGAAGAAGCGATGTTTTATTTACAACAAAGAGGTATTAGTCCTAAAGAAGCAAGATTAATGTTAATGTTCGCATTCGCTAACGATATTATTAGGAATATACAAATAGAACCTCTTCGAGAAAGAATATCAAATCTTATCAATTCTAGATTAAGAGGTGAATTTTCTGATTGCAAGCACTGTTTGACTAACTGTAGTAAATAATCGCGCATTATTTCATAAAGGATTTTAAAGTCTATGAATTCTAAAAAACTCATAGGAAATATTACAATGCTGACAGTTGTTTTGCTGTTTGGAATTAATTTCGTTGTGACAAAATTGATTTTTGCAAATCAATTGCTTAATTCCGTGTCACTTGTTATGTTGAGAATAGTATTTGGAGCAATAATATTTTGGACTGTTTCACTATTTACAAAAAAAGAAAAAATAGACAGAGAGGACTGGGGCTGGATATTTTTAGCTGCAATTTTGGGAATTATTTTAAATCAGGGATTAGTG
>CAYJBL010000007.1:0-6804 GCA_964368115.1 uncultured Bacteroidales bacterium | reverse complement strand
TCTCCCTGTTGTAACATTAATAATATCTGCAATATATCTAAAGGAACGTGTTTCATCGATGAAAATATTTGGAGTCGCATTGGGAGGTGTTGGGGCTATATCGCTTATTTATCTTACTCATAAAGGTTTTAGCGGAGAAGGTTCATCTTTTTTGGGAAATATACTTACTTTTGGAAGTACACTTGCTTATAGTTCCTTTTTTATTTTTAGTAGGAAAATTAGTTTAAAATATAGCCCAATTACATTGATGAAGTGGCTGTTTCTAATTTCTACGTTTATTCTATCTCCTCTTTTGTTTACTGATTTAATTGATGCTCAAATTCTATCGATGCCTTTTAGTTGGACGAATGTGGGTTTGTTAGGATTTATTCTTGTTGGAGCAACTTTTCTACCATATTTGCTAGTCCCAGTAGCACAGCGATTTATTCGTCCAACAACGATGAGTATGTATAATTATATTATGCCATTTATTGCAACGATATTAGGCGTATGGCTTGGACAAGGAGAACTAACTTTAGTTAAATTACTTTGTGCATTATTTATTTTTATTGGGGTATTTCTAGTAACAAAAAGTAAATAGATAAACTAATTTACTATTTGGTACTCTTGGTTTCTTTGTTTTGGAATAAGACCAGCATTATTAATACAATTTTCTATTTCTATTATACCCATTTTATGATTTTTCCCAGCAGCAGAAACAACGTTTTCTTCTATCATTATGCTGCTTAAATCATTCGCTCCAGCGTGTAAGCAAATTTGAGCAGTGTCTGCTCCCATAGTTAACCAGCTAGCTTGAATATTTGGAATATTCGGAAGCATTATCCTACTTAGAGATACCATTTTAATAAATTCGTGCTTATCAATATTTTCAATATTCGGATTTCTCTTGAGTAGCCTTGTAGATTTAGAGGCAAACGGCCATAGTGTAAATGAAACAAAGCCTTTTGTATTTATAGGCTTTTCATCTTGTAAATTCCTAATCTTAACAATATGTTCAAAACGTTCATCAATTGTTTCGATATGACCAAACATCATAGTTGCAGATGTCGTAATATTAAGTTCATGAGCTGTTTGCATTACATTAAGCCATTCGTCACTTGTGCATTTTAGCGGACTAAGAATATTTCTAACCCTATCGCTTAAAATTTCGGCACCTGCACCAGGCAAACTATCTAAGCCAGATTCGATAAGTTGTTTTAAAACTTCCTTGCAAGAAATATTCTCTATTTTAGATATACTAATAATTTCGGCAGGACCAAGGGCATGCAATTTTAAATCAGGGAATAACGATTTTAAATTATCAAAAAGATCTGTATAATATTTCAGCCCAAAAATTTGATGAATACCGCCTTGTATAAGAATCTGTTTTCCTCCTAGTCTATAAAGTTCGTCGATTTTGATTTTATAGTCATCAATATTTAAAATGTAAGAATCTTTTGAATTGTGCGATCTGCAAAAGTTACAGAACAGACAATTAGATTGACATATATTACTATGATTAATATTTCTATCAACGATGTATGTAGCAATATTATTAGGATGTATTTTCTTTCTAATACTATCAGCGCAAAACATGAGTTCAGCTAAATTTGCATTTTCGAATAGAAATTTTCCGTCGGATAGACTTAAGTAATCTAAATTATGTGCTTTGTTGAGTAGTTTATCTATTTTTGTTGACATTACTTTTAATAAGTATTACTTATTTTCTTTAATCTTGTAATGTCAAGAATTTTAAATCGCCTGCCATATATTTCTAATATTCCATCAGTCTTAAACTCGGACAGAAACCTTATGATTGATTCTGTAGCAGTTCCAGTGAAATTGGCAAGTTCTTCTCGAGTTAAAGATATATTAATTATTCCGTCCTCGTTTACTCCAAATTTATCTTGCAGATCTAATATGATTTCAGCTAGTCTTTCTTTTACAGATTTCTGAGCTATTTCAGTAATATATTTATTCGATTCGTCTAGTTCTTTGCAGGTGACTCTAAGCATCTCAATAGCAAATTTAATATTCTCATTCAGCATGTTATTAAATTCATATGCAGAAATTTGCCATAATTCAGCATCTTCAATTACTTTAGCACTTACGCATGCAGGCTCGTCGTTGATTACGGATCTAAAACCAATAATGTCCCCTTTTTTTGCTAATTTTATGATCTGCTCTTTTCCCTCAGCTCCAGTTTTGTATATTTTTAATATTCCAGCATTTACACAATATATTTTCCCAATTCTACTACCTTCCTTAAATACGACATTTCCTTTTTTTATATGGGTACATGTTTTATTAATAGTTAAATATTCAACTTGTTCGTCGCTGAGACTTTTAAAAATTGTCTTAACATCTAGGCTTATATTGCTGGTAGAAGAATTTTCCTTTTTCATATTTCAAAATTTAGCTAAATAGAAAACGCAAAAATAGTATTTTTATTTTTCTGAAAATCTTTTGTTGTTAAGTAATTTTGAATCATTTAATATGTTTTAGAATGAATTTAACATATTTTTATAGGTAAAAGGAGTATTTTAGTATCAAAATAGGAAAATATTATAAAAAATATTTTTAAAACTTGTTGAATAAAAAAAAAGTAGTATATTTGCAGTCCTAATTTTTAGGAATATAAGAACAAATTTTAGAACAAAAGATTTAAGAGATATTATGGCACATCATCAGTCAGCAAAAAAAAGAATCAGACAAACTGAAGCACGCAGAGTTCACAATAAGTATTATGCACGTACAACTCGTAACCTTGTACGCAAATTGAGAGCAACAACAAGCAAAACAGAAGCTCAAGAAATATTGCCAAAAGCAGTTTCATTGCTAGATAAATTAGCAAAAAGAAATATTATTCACAAAAATAAATCTGCGAATATTAAATCTTCATTAACAAAATACGTTAATAGTTTATAATATTATAATAAAGACATTGAATCTGCCTCTGACAATTACGTTAGGGGCATTTTTTATATCATATATCAAGTAACTTAAATAAAAATATGTATATTTATCGCTATGAATAAGCCATCTAAATATACGTCAATAAAAAATTGGTCGGAGTTAGATAGACCAAGAGAAAAACTAATAAACAAAGGAATATCTACTTTGAGCGATTCAGAACTGATTGCAATATTAATAGGATCAGGAAATAAGAATAAATCGGCAGTAGAGTTGGCTAGAGAAATATTAGATTATTATAAAAATGATTTAAGTTTACTGGGAAAAGTGCATTACGACGAGTTAACACATTTTACAGGGATGGGGCCAGCAAAAGCAATAAGTGTAGTAGCAGCATTGGAATTAGGAAGGCGAAGGAATTTACAAAATGCAAAAGAAAAGACAGAGATTACTTCGAGTGTCGCTGCATTTAAATATTTGCAGCCATTAATGGGTGATTTACAAGTAGAAGAATTTAGAGTATTGTATTTAAATAGAGCTGGAAAAGTAATAGAAAATATATGCATGAGTAAAGGAGGTACTGTAGAAACAGTTGTAGATGTAAAAATTATTTTAAAACATGCATTAAAGATTTTAGCTCAATCAATGATAATTGCCCACAATCATCCTTCAGGAAGTTTGACCCCAAGTAAAAACGATAAATTAATTACACAAAAAATATTTGAAGCCGCAAAATTCTTTGATATACAATTGCTCGACCATATAATTGTTGCAGATAAATCGTATTTTAGTTTCAAAGATGAAAATTTACTATAAGAATTTGGCTTTTGCTGGCTGGCTGTGTATCTTAGCACGAAATTTTATAAAATGAAAAAAATAGCATTTATTTCTCTTTGCGGAATAGTACTATCTGCCATAGTTTCTACAATTATTTTTATTAATATTAGTAGTGAAGAACTACCTGAAGTTGTTGAACCACCAATTGTTAAAGAAATTCCTAAGAAATTCGACATTCCTATTGACGACTGGACAATTTATCCAGATACAGTAAGAAAAGGAGATTTTTTAGGAACAATAATGGGAAGGTATGGAATTACTGCACAGCAGATAGATAAAATAGCTAAAATGTCGACAGATACATTTAATACTACTTTAATAAATGTTGGAAGACCTGTAACTATCTTTTCAGATACAATTATTGATTCGATACCTCAAGCGAAAATATTTATATATGAAAATTCAAAAATATCGTATACAAAATATGACTTTAGAAACTCAGATACGATACTAATTGAAAAACTTAGAAAACACGTAGATACAGTAAGTTTTGAAGCATCTGGGCGAATAGAGTACTCATTGTGGCAAACAATAATTGATAAGGACTATAATTGGGAATTAGCAATTGCGTTGTCTCAAACTTTTGCATGGACAGTAGATTTTTACTCATTGCAACCTCAAGATTGGTTTAAAGTGGTGTATGAAAAATATATAGTAGATGGAGATGAAGTTGGGATAGGAGAGATAAAAGCGGGAGTATTTTATCATGGAGGCAGAGAGCTATGGTCAATACCTTTCGTGCAGGATTCTTCATTAAGTTACTTTGATATTGATGGAAATAGTATGCGAAAAACATTTTTACTTGCACCTCTCAAATTTACAAGAGTAAGTTCACGATACTCACATGCGCGTTATCATCCAGTTCACCACAATCGAAGACCGCACTTAGCTGTTGATTATGCAGCTCCAACAGGTACGCCAGTATATGCAGCTTCTGACGGAACAATAACTAAAAGAACCTATGGTAAAGGAGCTGGTTATTATGTTGTAATTAAGCATAATAGTATTTATACAACTGTTTATATGCATTTCTCTAGGTTCGGAAAATTTCAAGTAGGGGATAGAGTAAATCAAGGAGATATTATTGGATATGTTGGAAGCACAGGCTGGTCTACAGGGCCACATTTGCATTACGAAATACATGAAAATGGGGCGAAAATAGATCCATTAAAGTTTAATCCTCCACCTGCAGAGCCTGTAGACTCAGCTAATATAGAAAGATTTCATAAAGAAAAACAATATTGGATAGACGAAATAAATAAGATAGAACTTATTCCGTAAATACTTCTATAGCACGATTGTAAATCCCATGAATATATGCAATCAGCATACCATAATTTGTAATAGGAACTCCTGCATCTATAGCAGGTCGCAATCTATTCAATAATTGTTTCTTCGTGAGTACACAGCCGCCACATTGTACAACAAGTGCATATTCTGAAATATCATTAGGTAGATTATCTAAGCCTGAAACAATTGTGAAGTCAATGGTCTTTCCTGTATAATCATTAATCCATTGAGGAATTTTTATTCTCCCAATATCGTCACAACTAACATGGTGACTGCAGCTTTCAAGAATAAGAACTTTGTCATGATCTTGTAAGTCTGCAATTTTAGGCGTCCCAATCAAATAGTTCTTAAAGTCACCTTTTAGCCTAGCTAAAACTATTGAAAATCCAGTAAGTGGAATTTCTTTGGGAATTAGCTTATTTACATTATTAAATACCTGCGAATCTGTAATTACAAGCTTTGGTTTTATGCCTGTATTTAGAAATGTTTCTATTTCATCCTCTTTAACAACTACTGCTATACAGTTATTATCAAGAATATCGCGAATAACTTGAACTTGAGGAAGAATTAGCCTCCCTTGCGGAGCTTCCGAATCAATTGGAGTAACCAATAATATTACGTCCCCGCGATCAATTATGTCCCCGATTAATGAATTTGAAGAATAAGCGTTGTCTGGCATTAATTTACCAATTAATTGTATTATTGTGTCTGGAGAATCGTTTAGACTAGAAAACTCGACAAATGTTGTATCGTATTTATTGCTAATTTTATTTTTGGTCTGTGTATCAGTAGAATATAGATCTGTTTTGTTATTGATAATGAAGAATGGAATTTCTGCTTTTTGTATTTTTGCGATGAGTTTTTCTTCAAACGTATCTATTTTTCCCTCGGTGATAACAATAATAGCGAGATCAATTTGAGAAATTGTTTTAAGGGTTTTTTCAACTCTGAGTTTGCCTATGTCTCCAGAATCATCTATCCCAGCAGTATCAATAATAATAGCAGGACCAACATTTGGTATTTCAAAAGATTTTTTAACAGGATCTGTAGTTGTGCCTTTAAAATCAGCAACTATTGATATTTGTTGTCCTGCAATTGAATTAATTAGAGAACTTTTTCCTACATTTCTTTTGCCATAAATTCCAATATGTGGTTTATTTTCTTTTCCAGCAGACATAATTTTAGTATTAAATATTAAAAATAAAGTTCCTTATAAATATTTTATAAGGAACTTTGCTTGTTTTTTGACCGACGTTACTTTATTACATTAATCTTGATAGTTTCAGAATTGATTCTTACAAAATATGTGCCAGACACATAGTTGCTAATATCAATAGATTGATTAGATGAAGCTTTGTCGATTATCGTAGTGATTTCACCTAGTATATTCATTATTATAATTTTACAGTCTTTTGCATTTGTAATATTAATAACATTATTTGCAGGATTAGGATAGATATTAATATCCTTAATATTAATATCTTCAATATTAACAGCTGGAGTCCACTGAGCAATGGCCGTTCTGTCTGCATCGTAGTTCCAAATAGTATTTTCTGCTATAAGTGTATTATCGATAAACCAACCGCTAAATTCGTAACCATCACGCGAAATAACAGGAAGCGTACCAATTTCTAAACCATCTGTAACTGTTATGTTAGCAGGATTTGTAGCTCCAGCATAGTTTGCATCGAACGAAAGCGTGTAAGTATCAGGAGCGTTTTCAGTCCACTGCGCAACAGCCGTTTGGTTAGCATCGTAGTTCCAAATAGTGTTTTCAGAGATAAG
>CAYJBL010000006.1:0-20974 GCA_964368115.1 uncultured Bacteroidales bacterium | reverse complement strand
CTCCCCCATCACCCGAAGAGCTACATATTACTGCACCTATTCCTAACATGGTAGAGGCTGTAGCAATACTATCAATTTCTTTTTGTTTGAATCGCCAAGTATGTTCTAATATTTCGTATCCTTTTGAGATAAGATATTCAGAAGCAATAGCTTCACCTTTTATTCCTAATTGATTATGCTCTGCCATAAATGAACAATTATAAAAAAATCCTGATAAATTTTATCAGGATTCTATGTCGTGTAATGAATAATTTAACTGTTTTCTCTATTTTATTATTGCTATAAAGACGAGCAAAGTAATATCCTTTTTCCCATGCGTTGCAGTCGATAGATATTGTATTAGAAAAATCAGATTCAATTCTTTCTACTAAACTACCCAATACATTGTAAATTTCTATGTGAGAATTACTGCCATATTCGTTATGAATATTTAATATGTCAGTAGCTGGATTTGGGTATACCGAAAATTCTTTTGTGCTTGTTTCGTTAATACTATTAGGTGATTCTTCTGAATATGTAACAGTAAATTCAATAGCGTTTGTTTCGTTTCCTACCTCGTAAACAGTATATTTTACAACAACGCTTGTTGCTGTTCCTATTTTTATAATAGTTCCATAGGCAGCTTCCGCTGGCTGCTCACCAGCAGCTAAAATAATATCAGGAGTTTCTGTTCCTCCTGGCATTGTACATGAACCTTCTGACAAAGATGTCAAAGGGTAGCAGAAAGTATGTACATTTCCTCCAAGACCATCAGCTCCAAGGAATTCCCATTTTACTCTTGTAGAAATGGTTGTTGCTCCAGTATTTTTAATGTAAAATTTATAATCTGTTGCAGAAGAGCCTTCCTCAATAGTAATATTGTCTGAACTGCCATTTGTAATTAGGCTATTATCACTTTTTTTACGAAGTTCAATTGTTGTTTGCGCGTTTATGTTCATTGACATGATGCAAACAGTAGCGATGATTAGTGTAAATAGTTTTTTCATGTTCGTTTTATTAAAATAATATTTTGCCTCAAATTTAAAATAAATTTTTAATAAATGATTATGTTTTTGATTTTTTCGATGAATATTAGAAAAAAGACCTCAAAAATTTTGAGGTCTTTTAGTATTTATAAATTGTTTAGAATAAAATTTGTCATCAAGTTATATAAATGGTGTCTAGTATTACCACCGTAAATTCCGTGATTTTTATTTGGATAGAACATTGTTTCAAATTCTACATCTGCCTCAACAAGTTCGCTAACTAAGTCGGCAGCATTCTGAAAATGAACATTATCATCAGATGTCCCGTGTATCAATAAATACTTGCCTTTTAATTTGTCTACATGCGAAATAGGAGAGTTCTTATCATATCCATCTGCGTTGTCTTTTGGTAAGCCATTATATCTTTCTGTATAAACAGAATCGTAGTATCTCCAAGTTGTTACAGGCGCAACAGCAATACCTAGTTTAAACCATTCTGCACCTAGTGTCATACATAATGTTGACATATATCCACCGTAGCTCCAGCCAAAAATTCCTATTCTTTCCGAATCAACATACGATTGTTTTCCTAAATATTTTGCAGCTTCAATTTGGTCGATAACTTCGTATTTTCCTAGTTGTTCGTATGTTACTTGGCGAAACTCTTTTCCACGTGCGCCTGTCCCTCTATTATCAACTGATACAATAATATATCCTTCTTGACTTAATAGTTGCCACCAAGCCATATTATGATCCCACGAATTTGTAACGGTTTGAGAGCCTGGACCACCATATACGTACATAAAAACAGGATATTTTTTATTTGCATCAAAATTTGCTGGTTTTATCATCCACGCATTTAGTTCAACATTATCTTCTGTCGTGAACTTGAAAAATTCTTTTTTATTGAATTTATAATCATCGTTTATCGAAGTGATTAAATTATCATTATTCTCTAAAATTCGTATTTGTTTC
The DNA here is from genome assembly GCA_964368115.1 of uncultured Bacteroidales bacterium. Taxonomy (GTDB): domain Bacteria; phylum Bacteroidota; class Bacteroidia; order Bacteroidales; family ML635J-15; genus Bact-19. The sequence continues at coordinate 19,034 of CAYJBL010000006.1, read as the reverse complement.
CCTTTGTTGTCATTCAAAGTAATTAGTGAAGGTGTGTTTGCATCGCTACAGTTATTAATAAAATATTTATATGAACTGCTAAAGCTAGCGTCGTTAGTTCCGATACTTGAACTAAGAAGTTTTAGATCTTTACCATCTATTCCTATTGAATATATTTCGCGATTTATCGGAGCTGATTTTGCAGCTTGAAAATATATCGTTTCGTTTTTTTCGTCAACACCATATAAAGAACTAACTTCCCAGTCTCCATTAGTAATTTGTTGAATTTCTTTTCCTTGCATGTCATACAAATAAATATGTTTAAAACCACTCTTCTCATGAGTCAAAATAAAGTGCTCATTATCTTTAAGGAAAGTCAAATCGTCGTTTATCTCAATATATTTTGGGTCAGTAAGAGATAAAACAACTTTAGAACTTCCATTTGTAGCATCAATAAAATATAATTCGTATAAGTTTTGCAAGCGATTCATTTTTACTGCAGAAAGAATATTGTTGTCGTTTGTGAATTTTAGTCTAGGAATATATTTGTCGTTTAAATCTCCCAAATCTGCGTTGGTAATATTCTTTGTAGCAATATCTACAATGTGTAGGCTAACTTTTGAATTTTCCTCACCAGCTTTTGGGTATTTATATTCATATTCAGAGGTATACAACTCGCCATAATTTGTCATACCAACCATTTTTACATTAGTTTCGTCTGTTTTTAAAAATGCAATTTTTTTAGAATCAGCCGACCAGTCGTATGCTTTGTTATAGCTAAATTCTTCTTCATAAACCCAATCTGGAGCTCCGTTTATTATTTTATTCCATTCCCCATCTGTTGTAAGTTGAGTTTCCTGAGCATCTTGATATACAATGTCTTTAACAAAAATGTTATTATCGCGGACAAAAGCTATTTTTGTTCCATCTGGTGAAAAAGAAGCTAATTGCTGTTTCCCATTATTTGATAGTTTTATTAGCTTATCCAATTTAATATCATATACATAGTATTCGGCTTTAAACGAATGTCTATATATTGGCTCGTACTGGACGCTCATTAGAATTTTTGTTTCATCGTTGCTAAATTGGTAATCAAAAATCCAATCAAATCCTTTATTTCCAATTTTATTTGCGTTGAATATTGTTTCAATCTCTTCTCCAGTTTTGTAACTGTATTTAATAATTGATTTACGCATTTCATCTAAGTTTGTGTAATTAACACCATCTTTCATTGACGAAATACCGTAAACTTGTTTTACACTAAAAGTTCGATTTTTGTAAAGGTCTTCAATCTGTAATTTTTTTTGAGCACTCATTGTTTGTGTGCTTACTATTGAAATGCAAATAGCAATCAATAGTCCGAATAAATTTAATTTGCTATACATATGTTATTTGTTTTATTTATAATTTGTTTTTATATAATCTTCAAGTAGTAGTTTTGTTTCTTCAAAGGCAGATTCTAGATTTTGCATTTCAGTATAGAAAAACGTAAAAATTTGCTCCCATGTATTGCGGTTATAGATATTTACATTTTCAAGTTCTTTATATATTGCACATACTTGTTTACCATTATCTAATTCATATTGTTCGTCCCAAGTCCATGTATTATCAAGATATTCTTCATAAAGCATTTCAAAATCTTTGAATTTTACAAATATATCAAATCTAATATCTTCATTTTTATTTTCGATTGCTAAAATAACTCTAGCCCTCTCTTTATTTATATCAAATTTTAGGACAAGATCTTTTAATCCAGTATTGTAGGTTAACCATTTCTTGTCTGGATTGATATTGTTTTTAGTAAATGTGTCAAATTCAATCCAAAAGTCTTTTCTTATTCTTGCTGCCTCTTCTTTGCTATACATAGCATTTTACTTTATACAAAGGTAATTTTTTTGTTCTTATCAAATAGTAATTGAGGTGTTTTTCTGGCGAATAATATCCTTAAATTCTTAAAATCAGAAACTTATCTCAAGTAATAATTTCTTAATATTTAAGTAGGATTGCCTTAACATAGTCAATCTATTTTCGCAGCGTAAAAATTAAAGCAAAAGTGAATAGAAGAATTATAAAAATAACATTATTAAGCACAGCATTTATATTATTTGTGTTTTCTGTACAAAGTCAAAATGTAGTAGTAAAGGGTCAAGTTATAGATAAAGTTAGTAACGAGCCATTATTTGCAGCTAATGTTGTTGTTGCTAATACGACACAAGGTGTAACGACAGATTTTGATGGTAATTTTGAATTGAAAATCAAAAAAGGGGAACACACAATTGTGGTTTCATATATTACATATAAAACACAAGAAATTAAATTATTTGTAGAGAAGGGAATGGAACCTATTTCTATATTGATGGAATCGGACGAGGCAATGCAATTGGACGAAGTTCAGATTGTAGCACGAAAAAACTTAGAGAATGAGATGGCTCTTATTAAGGAGAGAGAAACTTCTGTAAAACCAATTGAGAGTATAGGTGCCAAAGAAATGTCACAAAAAGGATTATCAAATGTAGAGGATGGAGTCAAAAAAATATCAGGAATATCAGTTGCTTCGGCAGGTCAAATTGTAGTGCGTGGTTTAGGTGATAGATATAGTATTACAACATTAAATGGACAGCCTATAGCATCTCCAAATCCAGATAATAAGTTAATACCATTAGATATTTTTCCTTCATCGACAATAAAAAATGTAACCGTAACTAAAGTGTACGACGCGCAATTGTTTGCAGACTATTCGGGAGCACATATTGATATTAGTACAAAGGAATTAGTGAGCGATAAATTTTTCTCTCTAGGATTTGGTCTTGGAGGCAATTTCGCGACAGTAGGACAAGATTTTTATAGCATGGATAAGGTTAGTCTATTTTCAAAATCTAATGCAAGTCATATTATTGATGCTCCAAAAAAAGAAGCAGAAATGGCAATAAAAACTTCTAATCAATTTGATACAGATTTTACAACAACAAAAAGTCTGGGCTTGCCAAATTTTAGTGGAAATATAGGCTATGGTGATAATATCAAAATAGGAAATAGAGAGATTAATATTCTAGCTACAGGAGCAATAAGTTCGAACTCTACAACATCCTTAGATAATGAAGATAGAACTGTTCAAGCAGATGGAAATATTACCGACGAGTATATCTATGATAGTTATACTGAAGATCTAAAGATGGCAGGGTTATTTAATGTTGGTACAGCATTAAATAAAACGGATAGAATTAGTTATACATTGTTTTTTGCACGAAATGCGTCAAATTCTCTTCAACATCGCGAAGGTAGAGATTTTGATTTAAACAAAACCTTAAATAATTATTCGGGTTACGATAATTAAAAATTGATGACTCAACAGTTACACGGAAATCACACGTTTAATGAAAACTGGGATATGAATTGGGGATTTGCTTATAACTCTTCATCGGCTGACGAGCCAGACCGTAAACAGGTAATGTTTCAAATAGATGAAAATGACAACTTAAAGTTATTCACCGATAAAGCAAATGTTGTTATGCGTTATTTCGGAAATTTGACAGAAAATGACCTAAATGCTGATTTTGCGATAAATCGTAAATTTGGTGAAGAAGAACAAAATAAATTTAGCTTTGGAGGGAATTTTAAAGATAAATATCGTGATTTTACTTCGACTCGTTTCTATTATAATGTAAATGCAATAGGAGATATTACTCGAACAATAGACGAGTTATATAATACTAGTACATATTTAAATCAATCGAATATTGAAAATGGATTAATAAGCGTAAATCGTGACAAACAAGATAAAGATGCTTATGATGCAGGACAAAGAATTTATTCGGCATTCACAACATTAGATTTACTTTTTGCTAAAAAAATATCACTTAATTTAGGATTAAGGTATGAAAATTTAGAGCAATATATAAATTATAATGGCAATAAAAACAGAACATTAAATAGTCATGATTTATTCCCAGCTCTGAACTTGAGATATATGTTAGAGAATAATCAGCATTTGCGATTGTCATTATCTCGAACAGTAACTCGTCCGCAATTTATAGAAATGGCTCCTTACGAATATAAGCAGTCATATGGTAGTGCAACGATTGTAGGTAATGAAAACTTGCAGAACTCGTACAACTGGAATGCTGATTTACGCTTTGAAAGATTTTTTGAGCAAGGAGATATGTTTTCTGTAACTGGTTATTACAAGCAACTTGTTAATCCTATTGAGCGTATACAAGCAGCTCAAGGTGGTGGGACAATTCAAACATTTCAGAATGCTGACCTTGGCTTAGCAACAGGGATTGAAGTAGAAATTCGTAAAACATTTGCAAAAGTATTTCGTATAGGAGCAAACGGATCGTATATGTATACAAATGTGGTTTTGTCTGATGTTGGAAATTATACAAATAAGGAGAGAGGTTTGCAAGGTGCATCGCCATACTTGTTTAATGTCGATTTGACATATACAGCAAAATTAGCAAACGAGAAAAACTTAAATTTAGCTTTATTATATAACTTTCAAGGGTCTAGAATACATGCAGTTGGCGTGCGTCAGTGTGGCGATATATATCAAGAAGCATATACAACTGTAAATTTTGTAGCATCATATAATATTAGCAAACTAGCATCAATTAAATTAGAACTAAATAACTTACTAAATCAAGCAGAAGTGTATACTCAAGAAATTCCAACAAACGATAGTAAAATCGAAGTTGGAAGAAGAAAAGTAGGCTTAGGTGCTAGCATAGGCGTGTCAATTAAATTTTAATACTAAATAAACAAACAATTAAATTTTTTAAATTATGAAAAAAAGTTTTAGACTAATTGCAGTAGCAATGTTATTAGCTGTAACATTTACAGCATGTAAAAAAGAGGGTGATGATCCAGTTGTTGAAGATCCAACAAGCAATACGCTTAGTTCGGATATTAAAGAAAACACAACTCTTGCAAAAAATGGAACATACTATATTGAAGGAGTAGTAAAAGTTCATAGTGGAGCAACACTTAAAATCGAAGAGGGTGTTCAATTGGTAGCAAAAGATGGTGATAATGTTGGTTATATTTTGGTTGCTCAAGGTGCTAAAATAGACGCACAAGGAACAGCAACTAACCCAATTATTATGACTTCGGAAAAGAAAGAAGCAGGAGCATGGGGCGGTCTTCATATTTGTGGAAAAGCACCTGTTAATTCTGGAGAAAATTCATTATCAGAAGTTGGTGCAGAACCTTACGGTGGAAACGACCCAGCAGATAATTCAGGTGTTATTAAATACGTACGTTTAGAGTATACAGGTTATTCTTATTCGGAAGAGCAAGAATGTAATGGTATTTCATTCTATGGTGTTGGAAATGGAACACAAGTGTCGTATGTACAGGCATATAGAGGTTCTGATGATGGTTTAGAATTTTTCGGCGGAACAGTTAATATCGACCATGTTGTTGTAACAAGCTGTGGTGATGATTCGTTTGACTGGACTGACGGATGGAGAGGTTCTGGTCAATTCTTAATTGTTTTCCAAGAAAGCAAAGATATTTTGGGTTATGATACAGATTGTTTCTTAGAATGTGATAATGGAAAACCTTCTACTGCATCTCCAATGTCTCATCCTACACTTTCAAATCTTACTTTAATAGGTGAAAATGGTACAGCTAAAAAAGAAGGTGTAATGCTTAAAGCTGGAACAGAAGTTTCTTTATACAATACAATTGTTACTGGTAAAAATTATGATGTTGCATTTGCTCAAGGCGATGACGCAGTAAATCATTATGTAAACGGAAACTCAATTTTAAAAGGAATTGCAATAACTTCGGATGGAGTATATACAAAACCAAAAGAAGGCGATAGAGTTTTAGATACTAACCTTACCAGTTTATTTACAAACGATGGAAATTTATTGTCGCAAACAATTACTTATAACAAGTACGAAGCAACTAGCCCTGCAGGAATCGCAGCAGTAGAAGTTGTTCCTTTTGTAAACAACAATAACTTTACATTTGCTTCAACAAGCTACATCGGTGCTGGTAATGGCTGGATGAATGGTTGGACAAAATAATCTTAAATAAATACAATTTACTTTTAGTTTAACAGCAGCCTGCTTGGATAATATCTAGGCAGGCTTTTTTTGTGTATTAAAACTCTAATTTTAGAAGATGTAGTTGAGGCGAATCTAATTATTTCACTGATTAATATAAGAAAAACATATAAAATTGTAAAAGAAAATATAAATTTGTATTGTTAAATCAAATGAAACGAGCATGAAAAATTTATTAATTACAGCATGTATATTTTTTGTTTCGGCAACAAGTGTTTTTGCTTGCACAGGAATATCATTATTAGGCGGAACAAATAATTGGATTTTAGCGCGAACAATCGAATGGGGAGAGTTTGACTTAAATAGTAAACTTGTTGTTGCCCCAGCTGGAAATATGTATACAACAACATTGAATGATGGAACAAAAGGAATTTCATGGAAACAAAAGTACGGGTTTGTTGGAGTATCTGTTAGTGTTGATACGTATATTGGAGAAGGAATGAACGAGGAAGGTCTCAATGCAGGAGTATTTTATTTTAGAGGATATGGATCTCTTGAGATGTTAAATAATGATAATCGCGGTCGTGCCTTGACAGATATGGATTTCGTCCGTTGGATATTAGGGAACTTTGCTACAGTAGAAGAAATGCTTAGTGCATTTAAAGACATAACGCTTGTGCCTGTATTTTTAAATCCAGATGGAACGCCCGTTCCGACAGGACATTGGAGAGTTGCAGATAAAACAGGACGAAATGTGGTTATTGAAATTACTAATGAAGGCAATGTAATAGTACATGAAAACAACGTAGGAGTTCTGACAAATTCTCCAAGTTTTGATTGGCATAGAACAAACTTAAGTAATTATATAAATCTAGAACCAGGTACTGTTTTAGGTGCGCAATTTGGTAATTACTACGCTAATACCTTTGGCACAGGAACAGCAAGTTTGGGCTTGCCAGGAGATATTACATCTTCATCAAGATTTGTGCGTGCAGCATTTTATTTGGCAACTGCCCCAAAATCTGAAACAGCCTTAGAGGCAGTATCTCAAGCATTTCACATTTTAAATAATTTTGACATTCCATTAGGAACAGAGTTCTCATCAGAACAAAGAAGCGGAATGCCTAAGCTCCCTAGCGCAACGCAATGGACTGCTGTAAGTGATCTAAATAATGCTAGGTTTTTTTATAAAACAATGTATAATTCAACTATCAAATGTATAGATGTTAAAAGTATATTGGGCAAATATAAATCAGAGCAATATAAAGAATTGGGGGAGAAAGAATTTACATTTCAAATAGTACAATAAAATAAGTTCTAATAAGAATTATATACGTACAATTTTCCAGCTTCTAAGTGAGTGCTATATTGAAGTACAGGATATTTAGACTCAGTATTGACTTGTGTGCCATCGTATAAAGAAAATATTGAGCCACAGGAATTACACTCTAAAAATAACCCAGTAGAATCTACATCAAGAACTGCGTTTGCTGCATAAGGGTCGTATGGGCAATTTCTTTCATAAGCATTGTATTCGTCAAGAAATTGGCAATAAAGAATAATTCCTTTTACACCACCAGTTACTTTTAGATGGTTTCCAGGTGTTTTCAAACTCATAAATTGAGGAAGATCTGGATATATTTGAAAGTTTACATATACATAAGGTATTCTATCTTCTTTGTCACAAGATTGATTTACAGATAAAAAGCATATAAAACTTAAAATAAGAGAAAATTTTATTAGTTTTCTTTTCATAATATTGAAATTTATTATACCATTAATTAATAGTTAGCATAAAACTTATGTCAAAGTTATAAAATCTTCTTTATCTACCGAGACAGTTTAAGAAAAATATACCTATTTAATATATATATCGAAAAGAGAATGTTTTTTCTAATATAAATTAGGTCAGCAAAGCAAAAAGGAAACGTTTCATTATTCTGTTTTATTGTTTAATTTTTTAGAATTTTTTAAATGAAGAATGATTATTTTGTTTTATTCTAAATAAAAGCTTAAAAAATATTTGTTGTAATGCTTTATATTAAAGTTATATAGCATCCTAAGTTCGTCAAAAACAAATATTAATGAATTATTGACAAATAGTTTTGGCAGATATTAATACTTGTCGTATATTTGAGGTTTCCTTAATTGGGTTAAGAGTATAATAATTAAATACGTTATGTTGAGAAAACTACTACTAATTACAGTAGCACTTGTAGCAAGTGCAGGTATGTTTGCGCAAGGGACATTAAATGGAACTATTACGGATGCGTCAACAGGCGAACCGATACCGTTTGCAAACATTACAATAGAAGAGAACGGAAATGTTGTTACCGGAGGAACATCAGATTTTGATGGTATGTTTAGTATTAAGCCAATTGCGGCAGGAAAATATACGGTGTCTGCATCGTATATTGGTTATGCTACATTGATGTATACTGATGTGCAAATTCCAGCAGGGAGTATAACTTTCCAAAATTTTGAGTTAAGTCCTTCTGCAGAGATTCTGGGCGAAGTTGAGATTAAAGAGTATAAAGTACCTTTAATTGCAAAGGATCAAACAGCTTCTGGGGGAACAGTAACTTCTGAAGATATTGCAAAAATGCCTGGTCGTTCGGCAGCAGCAGTTGCAACTACAGTAGGAGGTGTTTATTCCGAAGATGGACAAGTTGGAAGTATTAGAGGTGCTCGTTCTGAAGGTACTGTTTACTATGTAGACGGTGTGAAAGTTAGAGGATCTTCAGCAGTTCCAAAATCAGCAATTGAGCAGGTTCAAGTTATCACAGGGGGGTTACCAGCTCAGTATGGTGATGCTACTGGAGGTGTAATTTCTTTAACAACAAAAGGACCATCATCAAGCTATTTTGGTAGCGCAGAGGTTGTAACATCTCAATTTTTGGATCCATATGGTTACAATCTTGCAGGTTTGACACTTTCAGGACCAATATGGACAAAGAAAGAAGATGGAACAGATAGAAAAAGAACCGTAGCAGGATTCTTGCTATCAGCAGAAGGTTCGTACGTTAAAGATCCAAGTCCATCAGCAGTTGGAGAGTGGAGAGCTAATGATGATGTACTTGAAAGTATTCGTCAAAATCCATTGATGCTAGTTCAAACAACAAACAATGCTATCATTTATCAAAATTCAGATTACTTGTTGGATGACGCATTTACAAATTATAAAACAAGAGAAAATGCAGAACGTCAAAGCATAAATGTTGCAGGTAAAATAGATATTTCTCCAGTAAGAGATCTAAACTTAACAATTGGTGGTACTTTAGATTTATCTGATTCAAGAGCATATTCTTACTCGAATCAATTATTTAATGGAGATAATAACGGGCAATTCTTTTCAAATACATGGAGGGTGTATGGCCGTATTACACAAAAATTCCGCGACAATAGTGAAAATAGAGAAAAGCAACCAATAATAAAAAATCCATACTATACTATTCAGGTGGATTATTCAAAATCATATCAAAAACAGTATAATGAAGATTTCGACAATAACTTTTTTGAATATGGGTATGTTGGTAAATTTAATACAACACCAGAAAAATTCTACGCGTGGGGTACGGACTCTGTATCGAATTTAGAAGGTTGGATACATGAAACTTGGTTTTATTTAATTGATGATTATGAGTCGGGAACATTGAATCCTGATTTAGCAAGATATACAGAACAATATTTTGAGTATTTTGGAGATCAAATCTCAGATGAAAATTCAATAATGGCTAATGGTGGTTTGTTAAATAGTATGAGCGCGCCAAGCATATATGGTTTATGGGCTAGTCCAGGTAATCCATATACAACTTACGCAATAAGTGATGCTACTCAATTTAGAGTTTCTGCAGCAGGTTCTGCTGATGTGAAAAATCATGAAATAAGCTTAGGTTTTGAATTTGAGCAACGTAGTGATTCTTATTATGGATTAGCTCCATTTGGATTGTGGACATTAGCGAGAGATCTTACAAACAAGCATATATTGGAGAGAGATTTAGCAAATCCAATAATTCATACAGATGCAAATGGTATATTTCAAGATACTATAACTTATCAGAGATTATATAATGCATCATCACAATCATCTTTTGATAAGAACTTAAGAGAACATTTAGGCCTTGCAGAAAATAGCTTAGAGTGGTTGGATATTGATTCATATGATCCATCAACTTTTGACTTAAGTTGGTTTAGTGCTGACGAGTTATTCAATCAAGGTTCATCGTATGTATCGTATTATGGATATGATTATAAAGGAGAAAAACTAAACTATAAACCAACATTAGATGATTTTTTCAATAAAACAAATGATGAAGGTTATTTAGAAAGACCAATAGGTTCTTTTGAACCAAGTTATGTTGCAGGTTATATTCAAGATAAATTTGCATTCAAAGATCTAATCTTTAATATCGGTGTTCGTATTGATAGATATGACGCTAATCAAATGGTATTAAAAGATCCATATTTGTTAAGCAATGCTTACACAGTTGGTGATGTTGATGATAAAGGTATTATTGCAAATACTGTTCACCCTGATAATATTTCAGATAATGCAGTTGTATATGTAAATGATATTGAGAACCCTACTGCAATTAATGGTTATAGAGAAGGTCGTGTGTGGTATAATGCAAGCGGTGTTGAAATTGAAAATCCAAATGCAATTGCAAGTGCAAACGGAATTTCGCCTTATTTAATTGATGCAAACGAAGAATTAAACACAAAAGCGTTTGAAGATTATAAACCACAGGTTGTAGTTATGCCACGTGTTTCATTCTCATTCCCAATATCAGACGAAGCATTATTCTTCGCTCACTATGATATTCTTTCAAAACGTCCAACTTATTCGGCAAGATTGAATCCAATTGAGTATTTATTTATTCGTCAACTTAACAATGGACTTATAAGTAATCCAAATTTGACAACAGAAAAAACTATTGATTATGAGTTAGGTTTCCAACAAAAATTAGGAAATACTTCTGCACTTAAGTTATCAGCTTTCTATAGAGAAATGCGTGATATGCAGCAAGCTGTAGCTTATTATGGAGCATATCCAGTAAACTATTATTCGTATGATAATATTGACTTTGGTACAGTAAAAGGTTTCAGTGTTGCTTATGACTTAAGAAGAACAGGAAATGTTTCATTGAGAGCATCGTATACTTTACAATTTGCAAATGGTACAGGTTCAAGTTTTGAATCAGGAGCTGCAATTGTAATGTCTGATAAACCAAATCTAAGAACTACTTTACCTTTAGATTTTGACCAAAGACATAATATTGCTATTACTTTAGACTATCGTTATGGTGGAAAAGTAAGTGGTGGAAAATATAATGGACCAAAAATTGCAGGAAAAGATATCTTAGCAAATACAGGTGTTAACTTCGTAGTTAATGCAGGTTCTGGTTCTCCATACACACAACGTAATCGTCCAAATAATGGTACAGTTGTTGGGTCGTTAAATGGATCGAGAAAACCATGGAGAACTACAGTAAATATGCGTTTGGATAAAGATTTCAGACTTCGTTTAGCTAAATCTGATGGTTCTGCTACATCAAAAGAGAAATATGGATATTTAAATGTATATCTTGAAGTTTCTAATTTGTTAAATTTACAGACTGTACTTAATGTATATTCTTATACTGGTAATGCAAACGATGATGGGTATTTGAATTATGCTGATTATCAAACAGCAATTAGTACGCAAAATGACGTAGAAGCTTATAGAAACTACTACGAAATGTATATAAACAGTCCTTACAATTATGGATTGCCAAGAACAATAAGATTAGGTGTAATGTTTAGTTTTTAATTAAGTAAAATAGTAAAATAATATATATTAAGAATATGAAAAATCTAAAGAAAATATTATTTGTTGTTGTCATAGGCCTTGTTTCTAACCAAGTGTTTGCAGACAAATGGAAAGGAACTGTTCCAGAGCCTATCCCAACAAATCGTTCATCTGCAGGTTGTGAACCTCCAAAAACAACTACAGAGATTAGAATAAATAATGTGAAAACAAAAATCCATACAGGAGGTGATATGTGGTGGGATCTACAAGGAAAAGCTGCTTACGTCGTGCCAGCAGATGGAACAACTAGTGCTCTTTATGCAGGAGCAATTTGGGTTGGAGGTTTAGATGCTAACGACCAATTGAAAATTGCTGCGCAAAAGTTCCGTCAAAGAGGTCTAGAGTATTGGCCTGGTCCACTTGTTACTTCGGGTTCTGAAATAGCAACAGTTACTCAAGATATATGTCGTGAGTACGATAAACATTTTGCAATAGGTAAAGCCACTGTAAAGCAATTTAGAGATTGGTACAATTGCTCTATCGACCCAGAGTGTGATGCAGAAGTTATGTATCCAGCTTATCAAATTCCAGATGTGATTTTGAATTGGCCAGCTCATGGTCCTGAAGGAGGTTACGATTATAATTTAGCTCCTTTTTGGGATACAGATGGAGATGGTTATTATAACCCTAATAATGGAGATTTTCCTTTTTATGAATTTGCAAATGAAGGAATTACAGATGATCCTGATTGTTTGAGACCACGTAATCGTGAGCCTAAAGTATTTGGAGACAGTACTTTGTGGTGGGTATATAACGATAAAGGAAATATTCATACGGAAACTGGAGGGGCAGCAATTGGTTTAGAGTTTAGAGCTCAAGCGTTTGGTTTTACAACTAATGACGAACTTAACGATATGACATTTTATAATTATAATATTATAAATAGGTCTACATATACATTATATAAAACTTACTTTGGAGTTTGGACTGATGCAGACTTAGGTTATGCACAAGATGACTATACAGGTTGTGATGTTCAACGTGGTTTGGGTTATATGTATAATGGGGATAATGACGATGAGACTGCTGATGGTATTAATGGTTATGGTTCGCAGCCGCCTGCAATTGGTATTGATTTCTTTGAAGGACCTTATCAAGATGAAGATGGTATAGATAATCCAACAAGTTACGATACTGTTGATGGTGTAAAAACTTTGGTATGTACAAAAGGTGATATCCTTAATGGAAATATTAATGGATTAAACTTTGGAGATGGAATTATTGATAACGAAAGATGGGGTATGAGCCGTTTCTTATACTTTAATAATTCTGGTGGAGGTCATAATGCAAATACTTTGGATCCAGAAACAGCAATTCAACATTATAACTATCTTACAGGTTTCTGGTTAGACAATACTCCTCTAAGTTATGGAGGGACAGGACACTTCTCAGGTGGAGCAAATACAGATATACCAACAGACTTTATGTTCCCTGGAAATCCAACTACTGATATTTGTGGATGGGGACAAGGAGGTATTCCTCAACCAGATTGGTCTGAAGAAACTGAAAATAATCCAGCAGGTGACAGACGTTTTGTTCAGTCAGCTGGTCCTTTTACTTTATATCCAGGTGCAGCAAATGACATTACTTTAGGTGCAGTTTATGCTCGAGCTCCTTCAGGAGGACCTTGGGCTTCAGTAGAGGCGGTTCGTCGTGCTGACGATAAAGCTCAAATTTTATTTGAAAATTGTTTCCGTGTACTAGATGGTCCTGATGCTCCAGAATTGAAAATTGTTGAAATGGATAAAAGATTAATTTTCCATATCTATAATAACCCTGGTAGCAACAACTATTTAGAAGCTTACGCAGAGAAAGATCCTACAATTGTTTGTTTCCCTGATATTGATCCTTGTGATGAATATTATAGATTCCAAGGTTATCAAGTGTTCCAATATGCGACGTCTACAGCAAGTATTTCTGATAGATATAATCCAGCTTTAACAAGACAAATATTCCAATGTGATATTAAAGATGATGTTGACCAAATTGTAAACTATGAGTGGTCAGACGAATTACGTGCTAATATACCTGTGGAAGAAGTTAATGGACTAAATGATGGTATTGTGCATACATTTGTAGTTGAAAATGATTTATTTGCAGATGGTGATGCAAGACTAATAAATAATAGAGAATACTATTATACTGTGATTGCTTATGGTTATAATAATACAATGTTGTACAATCAAACAATACAAGAAACTTTTGGAGGGCAAAAGCAACCTTATTTAGCTGGTCGTAACAATATTAAGAAGTATACTGCAACGCCTCATATTATTGACGCACAGAATGGTGGTACAGTAATTCAAGGTGATTATGGTTATGGACCAAAAATTACTATGTACGAAGGTCATGGAAATGCAAACAATTTGATAGACTTAACACAAGAAACTATCGATGAGATAATGAAAGGATCTCCATGGAAATCAACAACACGTACTTATGAAAATGGAAGAGGTCCAATAGGTGTTAAAATTATTGACCCATTAAATGTTCCAGAAGATACATATTATTTGAAGTTTGATAATTCATCTCAGGCAAATTCAGTAGGTGTTTTAGGAGCTCAATTAGCAGAATTATCAGCAGGTAATTATTCTCCATTTTCATATACTGTTACAAATTCAGCTGGAGATGTAGTTCAAAGTGAAGTAATGGTAGCATACGGAAGTATTTACGAACAACTATTTATGGATTGGGGCTTCTCAATTTCTATTAGTCAAGAAGATTTTGCTTTAGCAGAGGATAGAAATGAATATCAAAATGGGTTTATTGAGGCATCTATGGAGTTTGAAGATGAAACTAAGCCATGGCTATCTTTTGTGCCAGATACAGACGGACATTCAGCGTTTAATTGGATTCGTTCAGGAACTTATGTGAATGGAGGGACAACAAATGTGCCAATGGATGATACGTATGATGATATTTTAGGTATAGACGATGAGCAATTTTTTGAGAAAATTTTAGGAGGAACATGGGCACCTTATCGTGTTACAAGTTCATCTCCTAATGGTCCTGCTTATAGTAGAGCAAGGAATTTCCAAAATGTAAGAACAGAGCCAGTATCAAGTGTTGATATTATTATTACAAGTGATAAATCAAAATGGACAAGAAGTGCTGTAATAGAAATGTGTGATAATGAATGGGAAACATATATTGATGAAGGAGTTGAATTACCAAGAGAAGTATCGCCATTTGTAAACTATAGATCAATAGGACAAGCACATAAATTTGCATTACGTAAGAGTCCTTCAGTTGATAAAGAAGGAAATCCAGATGGAACGGGTCATGGTATGGGTTGGTTCCCAGGTTATGCAATTGATATTAGAACAGGTGAAAGGTTGAATATCGTTTTTGGAGAAGATTCGTGGCTAGTTGGAGAAAATGGATCAGATATGATTTGGAATCCAAGCCCGAATTATTATACAAATTCGGACGTTTCAATGGGAGGAAAACATGTTATTTATGTAATGGGTAACAATTATCATAATACGCAAGCGTATAATGGTCCTGCTTATGATTCTTGTAAATATTTCCATGAAAAATTAATGGCTTATGAAAATGGTTCAACAGTAAGTTTAACTCAAGCGTGGACATCAGCTATGTGGTGTGCATACCCAGTTTCAAATCCAACGTTTGAAAATTTGGTTACAGATCTTAAAATAAGATTAAGAGTTGCGACTCCTTATTATATGGCAAAAAATGAAAATCTAGTAGAGTATCCAGAAAATGATAATTATCCGAGCTTCTCATTCAATACAGCAGATGTGAAAACGATCACAAATAATGTTGAGAGAGCGACAGAAGCATTAGATTTAATAAAAGTAGTTCCAAATCCATATTATGGAAGCTCATATTATGAAAATAATCAGTTGGATAATTATGTGAGAATTACTAATTTACCAAGAAAATGTACTATTTCTATCTTTAATTCAGGGGGAGTTCTTGTAAGACGATACAATAAAGACAGTCAGGATACATATATACAGTGGGATTTGAAAAATACATATGGTATATCGATATCAAGTGGAGTGTATATAATGCACGTAGATGTCCCTGGTGTAGGAGAAAAAGTGGTGAAATGGTTTGGAGCATTGCGTCCAGTTGATTTAAATAATTTCTAAAATACGTCATAATATAAATAGAAGGATATGAAAAATTTATATTTAGTTTCAATAATGTTAACTGTATTTGCCTTGAGTTTGATACCGGGCAATGTAAAAGCGGGTAACGAACAACGCACAGGTTCAAATGGTGCAGCATTATTACTACTAAACCCATGGAGCAGAAGTTCAGGATGGGGAGATGCAAATGTTGCGTGTGTAACTGGCGTTGATGCGATATATCAAAATGTTGCAGGGATGGCATTAATAAGTAAAACAGAACTATCGTTTAATCACTCTATATATTTAGAGGGCTCTGGAATGGCAATTAACAATGGTGGATTTGCTACTAAAGTTGGCGAAACAGGAGTTCTTGGGGTAAGTATTATGAGTCTAGATTATGGCGACATTGAGATTACAACAGAAGAATTACCAGAAGGAGGTATTGGTACGTTTAGCCCTTCGTCAAATATTATTGGCTTAAGCTATGCTCGAGAATTCTCAAGAAGTATTTATGGTGGTATTACTGTAAAAATGTTGAGCGAAAGTATTCATAACGTAAGCGCAAATGGTTTTGCTATTGATGCTGGGATTCAATATTCTATGGGTGTTGGTAGAAATAAAACAGGAGAAAAGAATAGAGATAATTTAAAATTTGGTATTACAATGAAGAACGTTGGTACAACAATGAAATTCGAAGGTGACGGTATGTCATTCTCAGGATTTTCAGAAAATGGTACATCTATGACATTAGAGCAGCGTAGTCAGTTATTTGAATTACCTTCTTTAATTAAAATCGGTTTTTCTTACCACTTAAGATTAGCTCCTAAAATTGATGAATCTGGTGATATTTCATCGGCACATAATTTAGCTATTGCAGCAAACTTTACTTCAAATTCATATAATAATGACCAATATCATATTGGTGGAGAATATGGATTTAAAAATTATTTCTTCTTAAGAGGAGGTTATATTTATGAACCTGCAAGTACTAGTTTAGGAGAGTCATCAACAGTATTTACTGGACTTTCTTTTGGTATGTCTTTACAAGCACCAATAAACAAGAATAGCGATTCAGTTATTGGCGTTGATTATTCATACAGAGAAACAAAAGTATTTGGAGGAATGCATACAATTGGTTTACGCGTGACGTTATAAATAATAACTTTTAATATTAATAAAAAAAGTCTTGAATTTTCAAGACTTTTTTTATTGCTGTATATATGAATAATATATATTTGTGTCATATTAAGTAAGAGATGCATATGTACATTATACTGTTTATAGGAATTGCGATTGCAAGTTGGTTGGTATCAAATAGATTACAATCTAAGTTTAAAGAATATTCAAAACTTCCATTAGACTTAACCGGGAAGGAAGTTGCAGAAAAAATGCTACGCGAATATGGACTGTCAGATGTTAAGGTGGTCAGTGTATCAGGGCATTTATCAGATCATTATAATCCTTCGAACAAGACTGTAAATTTAAGTACTGAAGTTTATAGTTCAGCAAGTGTTGCAGCAGCAGCGGTAGCTGCACACGAGTGTGCACATGCACTACAGCATGCACAAGAGTATAAACCTTTGCAATTAAGATCAGCCTTGGTTCCAGTGGTTAGTTTTGCATCTAATATTATGTCGTGGATATTGTTAGGAGGAATAATAATGCTTCAATCTTTTCCACAGTTACTATTGGGAGGAATAATATTATTTGCAATGACAACTTTATTTAGCTTTGTTACGCTACCAGTAGAAATAAATGCAAGTGATAGAGCTTTGCAGTGGCTGGAGACAGCAAAAATAACAACACCAAAAACACAAGAAAAAGCGAAAAATGCATTGAAATGGGCTGCCTATACATATGTAGTCGCAGCATTAGGCTCGTTAGCAAGCTTGTTGTATTATGTGTTTTTATTCTTAGATAGAAGAGATTAGTATAAATTTAAAATAATATTTTTAGAATAGAAAAAAAAACTTATATTAGCGTTTCGTAAAAGATAATTATAATATGAAAAAATTAACATTAGTATTTATTTCTGCATTTTTAATTACTGCAGGTATTTTTGCTCAATCGGGTGCAAGTTTTGGTCATAACAAAGAAATTGTTTTAGAAGAATTGAATGATTATGTAAGGATCATTGGAGCAGATTCTGACGGTTTTTATACCATTAGAATGGATGAAAATGATGATTTGTTTTTAGAATATTTCGACAATGTGTCGTTAACACAGAAAACAAAGCATCAATTAATGTTTCCAATGGTTGGAAATATCAAAGCCAAATATGTTGAGATGTTTTATCTTGATGGAAAGCTAGTTCTTCTGACAGAGGTAAAAAACAACACAATAAAAGAAAAAGTGTTGTACATTCAACAATTGGATAAAACTTCAGGTCAGATAATTGGCGAGCCACGAATGATTGGCAAATTGACAAACCAAAATATTGGAGTTGAATTTAATGTTGAGTTAACACCAAACCAACAAAATATATTTGTTTATTATAATCGCCCATTTCAAACTTATAATGATGAGCCATTTTTCTTAAAAGTCTATAATTCAGACATGAAAGAGCTTTATAATAATAAAATAAAATTGCCATTAGCAGGTCAAGCATTTGAAATAATGCAAACAGAAATTGGTAAAACAGGAAATGTATTTATGATGGCAAAAATAGAGCCAGATGCAAGAACAAAAGCACGTATGGCAGTTGTTACATATACCTATAAGCTATTAATTTTTGATGCAAAAGAAGGATCTGTTGATGCATACGACGTAAAAGGAAAGAAGAACTTAATTGCAGATGTGATTTTTGGAATAGATGGTGATGAGAATGTTGATATATTTGGATTCTTAACTAGAAAAGGTAAAACTAATTATGAAGCTATATACCATCAAAAATTGAACACAAGAACAAAAGCTTTTGAATTGGCAAAAAATGCAAAAAAAGCAGATTACTTATTTTCAAAACAAGATGCGCCTTTGTTTAGAAATGAGAGAGTTACGCAAATATACTCTCAAATGTACAATTATAAGCTAAAAGATGTATTACACTTAGATAATGGTGCGTCCGTTGTAATCGCTGAACATAATAATTATTGGTTG
>CAYJBL010000005.1:20786-23401 GCA_964368115.1 uncultured Bacteroidales bacterium | reverse complement strand
AATTCTTCAATTGAATCGCGAAATGAACTCAAGATATGCACTTTATCGATATAAGGATTGTTATTTAGCATATCGGCGTATTGTGGTTTTGTTATAAAGTGAACAGTAGCTCCTGCAACTTGAGATTTCAGGCATCTAACAATTGGTGTCGTTAAAACTATATCACCAATACTGCTGAAACGGATGAATAAAAATTTAACCTCGTGCTCGTTCATATTAAAAATTTGAATTTTTTGCGATAACTTTTTCAAACTCTTCGATTTCGATTAGTCCTGTAGAAATTACGGCATCTCGAAGACTCACATTATTATTATGGGCAAAGTCTGCAATTTTTGCCGCATTTGTATATCCAATTAATGGTAATAGAGCAGTAATATTCATTAAAGAATTTTCTAGATTTTGTTTTGTTTGTGATGTATTTATCTGAATACCGACGAGACAATTTTCGGTAAAAGAGTTTGCTGCTTGATTAAATAATTTAGCAGAGTTTATAAGGTTGATCATAATTAACGGTTTATATGCGTTAAGTTCAAATTGGCCATTCATCCCTCCTAAATTGATTGCAGTGTCGTTTCCAATAATTTGTGCACAAACCATTAAAAATGCTTCTATTTGTGTTGGATTAACTTTCCCAGGCATAATAGACGAACCAGGTTCGTTTGCAGGTAGAATTATTTCGGATAATCCACAACGAGGGCCACTTGCCATAAGTTTTAGGTCGTTTAGAATTTTAAACATAGTAATAGCCAGATTTTTTAGTGCAGAATGTACTCTGACTAAAATATCATGCGACGAAATAGACTCAAATTTATTTTCCGCTTCTTCAAATTTGTATTTTGTGTATAGTTCAAGATATTGACAAACAGTTTTAGAGAAATATTTTGGTGCATTTAATCCTGTTCCAATTGCTGTTCCTCCAATAGGTATAGTTCTCAAATCATTTGCAACAGTACGAAGATTTTTATATGAATCTTTTAATTGCTTAGCGTAAACTCCAAATACATGTTCAAAATTTATTGGTGTCGCATCCATCATGTGAGTACGCGCAATTTTTACATATTGTTGATTTTCTGTTGCTTTATTTTCAAATTCTTTTGCTAGTTTTTCGATTGTAGGAAAAGTTTCTTGAATCAAGATATCCAATACGGCAATGTGTATGGCACTTGGAAATGTATCGTTCGATGACTGAGATTTATTAACGTCATCGTTAGGATGTAATAATCTAAAATCATCTTCTAAGTTACCACCGCTTAGTACGTGCGCTCTATTAGAAATAACTTCGTTTAGATTCATATTTGTCTGAGTCCCAGATCCTGTTTGCCATACGACTAGAGGGAATTGTTCATTGTGAGCACCTTGAGTAATTTCGTCGCAAATAGTAGAAATTAAGTTTGCTTTTTCTTGTGCAAGTTCTCCTAAATCAAAATTTGCTTGCGCACAAGCTTTCTTTAGAATTGCATATGAATATATAATTTCGAGAGGCATTTTTTCACCGATACGAAAATTTTCTATCGAGCGTTGAGTTTGTGCTCCCCATAGTGAGTGAGCCTCAACTTTGATCTCACCCATGGTATCTTTTTCTATTCTAAATTTATTCATTATTATTTTTCAATAAATTTTATTATCTCTAATGCCACTTGCTCTGCTTGTTCGATTTGAAGCCAGTGACTAGCATTGAGAATAGTTCTTATCTCTGAATTTGGAAAAATAAATTTAATTATTTTTTCGTCATTTGTATCAATATAATTAGAGTTTTCGGCTTTCAAAAATAAAGCTTTAGTTTCAATTTTTTTATTTATAAAGTCGTCGATGTCAAGACCAGACATGATGAGGTCAAGATTATTGAATATAGAGTCAATATTGATTCTCCATTTTAGTCCACCAACTTTTTTTTCAATATTTTTGAGGATGATACTTTTTGTAGTGTCTGGAAAATCAGATAATTGTTCCAATATTTCGCCGCGTGCTTTGTATTTATCAAGATCAAAATTCTTGATAAATGAAATAAGATTTAAATGAGAATTTATGATTTCGTTTTTCTCGGTTAGTGAGACGTAAGATTTTGGCGAAATATCTGCAACAATAATTTTTTTCAATCTGCTTGGATATAAATTCGCAAAGTGTATTGCAAGTTTTCCTCCCATTGAGTGTCCAATAAAATGAAAAGCATCAAGATTATGAGTAGAAGAATATTCAAGAATATCATTTACCATTTCTTTATAATTCATTTCTTTATGGTGAAACGATTTACCGTGATTTCGTAGATCAAGCAAATGTATTGTATAATTTTCGGCAAGAAGTTTTGCAATATTTAGCCAAGAATCACAATTTCCATAAAGTCCGTGTGCAATAAGTATATTATTGTTAGTGCTACCTATTATTTTAGAGTTTAGCAACATTTTTATTGGACTTTAAATTTTGTGCAAAAATACACTTTTTTCGGATTGAATCTACAGTAATTTTCACAGTTTGGGGATTGTATTTTTTCGCTTAATCTTCAAAGATATTGTATTGTCTTTGTATCGATTCTTTGTGAATAAGTTGAAGGATTTTTAATAAAAATTCTTGAGAGATATTTTCTTCGTTTGCGTATTCGAGTCTAGACTGAACCATTG